>NZ_DSDD01000332.1:0-1515 GCF_011048875.1 Rhodovulum sp. | reverse complement strand
GTGCCATCGGTCATCGGCCGCCGCAGGAAGTGGAGGAGGCATTCTACGAACAAATGAAAACCCTTGAAAAAGCCGCTTAGGTTTTGAACAAATACGCCTCTCGGAAACCCGGGGCGGTTCACGTCGATGATGGTCGCATCCACCAACGTGCCCGAGCGCAGCGTGATGCCCTTGTCGGCGAGGTGCGTGTTCACATCCGCAAAGATCGTCTCGGTCAGCCCGTGCTGCTCCAGCAGATGGCGGAACTTCAGGATAGTGGTCTCGTCGGGGATGCGGTCGTCGCCCAGCTCGATCCCGGCAAGGCGGCGCATTGCCTCGCTGTCGTAAAGGGTCTCTTCCGCCATCGGGTCGCTCAGGGCATACCAGTTCTACAGGAAATAGACCCGCAGCATCACCTCCAGCGGCATCGGTGGTCGGCCACCCTTCGGCCCGACCTTGGAGTAATGCGGCGCGATCAGCGCGAGCAGCCGACCCCAGGGCACCACCGCGTCCATCTCCGCCAGGAACTGCTCGCGCCGCGTGACCTTCTTCTTCATCGCGTCGCGCAGGCCGGGAAAGGCGGGCTGTTTCGGCATCGGCGGGGCTCCTTGCAGGGATGCCCAAGTCTCCCAGATCAGGCTGAAATCGGCAGGTTTTTCAGACGTTCCTTACGATCTGTCGTCTACGGTTCGTATCGACAAAGATTCACTACGTTAACAGGCCGCTGAAATAGTCCCGCCTCGACAGTTCACGCCGGGCAGTGCCCGGCCCGCCCCCACGGGGCGGGCGCTGCCCTCTGCGCATCGCTCGGCCCCCGGCGCCCGGCGTAGGGTGGGTGCCAACCCACCGCCGCGCCATACCCGGGCCGCCCGGGAGGCCCCCTGCGCCCCTCACGCCCTCGTTATCCCGCCCGACTGACCCGCGACATCGTGTCGCGCATACCCCGCGCGCAATCCACAGCACCGAGGGAGGTCACCATGGATCGACTGAGCATCATGCTTACCCCCGTCACCGGGGCCGTCATCACCGGTTTCATCGTCATCATCCTGTTTTCGCTGGGCTTCTACAGCTGGACCGCGGTCGGCATTGGCGCGGGGATCGGCTGCGTGCTGGCCTGGCCCGCGGCCTTCATCGTCTCACGCCGGATCAAGGAGAACGATCCGTTCTGGCAGGCCGATCGCGTGCGTCTGGGCGGCTTTCCCGGCCCCAACGCCCCGGAAGTCTGACACCAACGGGGGGCGCTACTCCGCCCCCCGCACCGCGTCCGGGTGATCCGCGACGAAACGGTGCAGCACCGCATAAAGCGCCCGTGCATGGTGCAGATCGTCGCCATGCAGCGCCGCGCGGATATCCGAGCTGATCATCGCCAGCGCCTTCAGCGCCCCATGATGGGCATGCATCAGGTAATCCGCCGGCAAGGTGGCATCCGCCTCGGGGATATGCTCGTGCTCGGCGATGGCCGCGATTTCCTCGCGGGTCAGGTCGGTGAAATCCTCGATATCGTCCAGCGTGATCATGGCGCCCCCTCCCTCCGGT
>NZ_DSDD01000483.1:0-1526 GCF_011048875.1 Rhodovulum sp. | reverse complement strand
TTACACGACCGATGGCGATGTCGAGGCGTTCCGCCGCTGGCTGATCCAGGTGCATCGCGAATATCGCCGGCCGATCTGGGTGACCGAATTCGCCTATATCGACTGGAACCGCCCGCGCGCCGCAAGCTATGAGCGCAACGCCGCCTTTGCCCAGAAAGCGATGCGGATGATGGAGGGGCTGCCCTTCGTCGAACGCTATGCCTGGTTCGCGGCCAATCCTTATCCCTGGGGCGGCAGCGCGCCGAAGATCAACCTGGTCGACGACCGGCTCAGACCCACCCCGGTCGGCCGGGCCTATGAAAGCGCGATGGCCGCCTTCGCCAGCATCGAGGTCGCCAGCACCGACTGAGCGCACTGACCGCGTCCTGCCAAGGGCGCGGTCATCCCAGCGGATCGGTCCGGTAAAGCCGGATCTTCAGCCCGCCATGGGGAATGGGCGGCCCGTCCGGGCCGAAGGGCAGGCCGGTCGCGCGGGCCAGTTGCGGCTTGCTGGTCACGATCCCGACCCGCCAGCCCGCGAACCGCGTCCTCAGAACCTCGCCCAGCGTCCCGTAAAGCGGATAAAGCGCCTTTGCATTGCCGATCCGCCCGCCATAGGGCGGGTTCACCATGACCAGCCCGGTCGGGCCCTCGGGCGGGGTCAGCGCGGCGATGGGCTGACAGGTGAAACAGGTCAGCGCGGCGATACCCGCCCGGTCCGCATTGGCCCGGCTGGCCGCGATGGCGCCCTGATCGCGGTCGAACCCGTGGAACCGCAAATCGGGCGGGGCAGGGGCGGGCGCCGCGCGCATCGCTTCCCAGGCGGCCGGATCGAAGCCTGCGAAGGCCTCGAAGGCAAAGCGGCGTCCGCGGCCCGGCGCAAGTCCCGCCGCGATCTCGGCCGCCTCGATCACGAAGGTGCCCGAGCCGCACATCGGATCGACCACCGGCTCGCCGCCATTGTATTCGCATTGGCGCAGGAACAGCGCGGCCAGCGTCTCGCGCAGCGGCGCCTTGCCCATCTCCTGCTTGTGGCCGCGCCGGTGCAACGGCTCGCCCGAACTGTCCAGGCTGATCGTGCAAAGATCGTCCTCGATCCGCACCAGCACGCGGATCGCGGTGTCATCCTCGGCCCCAACCGGTGCGCCCAGCGTCTCGGCGATGGCTCGCTCGACCCGCTGCGCCGCCGCCCCCGCATGATAGATCCGCGAGCCCCGGCAGGTGGCTTCCACCCGAACCGGTCGATCAGGGTGCAGCATCTCGGCCCAGGGCACCCGCCGCGCGCGCTTGTCAAGCTGGGCCAGATGCAGCGCGCGGAAGGCCGCGATCCGCACCAGCACCCGCCCCGCGCCGCGCAGCCACAGATTGGCCCGCCAGATCTCGGGCCAGCCGCCGCGCGATGACACGCCGCCCGGGCCGGGGATGACATCGCGAAAGCCCAGCGCGCGCGCCTCCTCGGCCAGCACATGCTCCAGCCCCGGCGGGGCAACCAGAAAGATGTCCAGATCGGCTTGGGGTTCCATGCCGCCTGCTTACCCTGCCTTCGC
>NZ_DSDD01000419.1:0-1526 GCF_011048875.1 Rhodovulum sp. | reverse complement strand
TGGTCGCGGTCGACTCTAGCGCACCGATTCGATCGGGCCTTCGGCGCGGCCGTGGATGAATTGTTGCAGATACGGGTCCGGCGCCGCGTCCATGTCCTTGACCGGGCCGGTCCACTGGATCACCCCGTCATGGAGCATCGCGACGTCGTCGGCGATGGCGCGCACGCTGGTCATGTCATGGGTGATGGTCATCGCGGTGGCGCCCATCTCGACCACGATCTCGCGGATCAGTTCGTTGATGACACCGGCCATGATCGGATCGAGTCCGGTGGTGGGTTCGTCGAAGAATATGATTTCCGGCTCAGCGGCGATGGCGCGGGCAAGGCCGACGCGTTTCTGCATGCCGCCCGACAGTTCGGCGGGGTAGAGGTCGGCCACCTCGGGTTTCAGGCCGACGCGGCGCAGTTTCTCGATGGCGATCTCGCGCGCCTCGGCCTTGGGGCGTTTCCCGGGGCCGCGCAAGAGCCGGAAGGCCACGTTCTGCCAGACGGACAGCGAATCGAACAGCGCGCCGCCCTGGAACAGCATCCCGAACCGCGCGAGAAAGGCGTCGCGGTCAAGGCTGGCGGCATCCTGCCCGTCGATCCGGATCGTGCCGGCATCGGGCTTCACCAGCCCGAGGATGCATTTCAGCAGCACCGACTTGCCGGTGCCCGAGCCGCCGATGACGACCATGCTTTCACCCTTCGGCACGGTCAGGTCGACGCCGCGCAGCACGCGGTTGGCGCCGAAGCTTTTGTGAAGGCCGGACAGCGCGATCATGCGGAGAAGAACAGTTCGGTCAGCAGGTAGTTGGTGGCCAGGATCATCACCGAGGCCGTCACCACCGCCGATTTCGTGGCCCGCCCCACGCCCTGCGCGCCGCGCTCGGAATTCATGCCGAAATAGCAGCCCACCAGTGCCACGATGAAGCCGAAGACCGCGCCCTTGATCAGCCCCGAGGTCACGTCCCAGAGCGTGAGATAATCGACCGTGGTCTTGAGATAGGCGGCCGCGTTCAGTTCAAGCCGCCCCGTGCCGACCAGATAGCCGCCCAGGATGCCGATGGAATCGCCCACCGCGACCAGCACCGGCAGGGCGATGGTCGCCGCCAGCACGCGCGGGACGGTCAGATAGCGCATCGGGTCGGTGGACAGCGTCACCAGCGCGTCGATCTGTTCGGTCACCTTCATCGTGCCGATCTCGGCCGCGATGGACGAGGCCACGCGCGCCGCCACCATCAGCCCGCCCAGCACCGGGCCAAGCTCGCGCACCATGCCGATGGCGACGATCGAGGGCACCACCTGCGAGGCGTTGAACCGCGCGCCGCCTTCATAGATCTGCAAGGCCAGCGCGCCGCCGGTGAACAGGGCCGTCAGCGCCACAACGGGCAGCGAATTGTAACCGATCGCCCAAAGCGCCTGAAGGAATTCG
Source organism: Rhodovulum sp. (assembly GCF_011048875.1). Lineage (NCBI taxonomy): Bacteria > Pseudomonadati > Pseudomonadota > Alphaproteobacteria > Rhodobacterales > Paracoccaceae > Rhodovulum > Rhodovulum sp. The sequence goes on along the minus strand of NZ_DSDD01000419.1, from coordinate 113 downwards.
CGGAAGTAGAAGGGGGGGCGGAGCATGGCCGCAATCGTCGCCACAAGAAAGATCGCGATCCGGCCGAGGGCTGCGAGCCCCGCCAGCGTCGAGCGGCCGATGGCGGCGACCGG
>NZ_DSDD01000485.1:0-1528 GCF_011048875.1 Rhodovulum sp. | reverse complement strand
GCACGGGCTGACCGAGGCGATCTTTGCGGATGTGAACGCGCAGCTCGCCGACAAGGGGATCACGCTGCGCTCGGGCACGTTGGTGGATGCCACAATCATCGACGCGCCATCCTCGACAAAGAACAAAGCCAGGGCGCGCGATCCCGAGATGTCATCGACGAAGAAGGGCAACGACTGGTATTTCGGGATGAAGGCCCACATTGGCGTCGATGCCGACAGCGGCGTGACACACAGCCTGGAGACCACGACGGCGAAACTGCACGACAGCCAGGTCTGGGACGCATTGCTGCATGGGGACGAGACCTCGGTCTGGGCCGACAAGGGCTATGTCTTCGCCGATGGGGGCTACGCCGGACCGAAACTGCGCGGTGCCCCCATCGCGCTCGGGCGCTGGACATTGCAGATCGTCAAGCGTTCCGACAGCGCCAGGGGCTTCGAGCTGCTGCCGCGCAGATGGGTTGTCGAGCGCACCTTCGCTTGGCTCGGTCGCTGCCGTCCTCTGGCGAAGGATTGGGAGAAATCCATCGAAAGCGCCGAAGCCTGGGTGCTCATCGCCCATATCCGCCGCATGGCCCGCCTCCTTGCAACAGATTGAAATCGCCTACTCCATTTTGAATCAGACTCTAAGAGCGATTAAAGGGCCGAGCGCTGCCGATCTCGCCACGCGCTACGGGATGCGCGGCTTAACCGCCGGCTTGGGGTGATGCGTGCTGCATCGGCGCACCGCAGCCGGTCGTGGATGATCTGCAAGAGCAGCATGCACACCCCGGCAGCGCCCGGCAACAGCTCGGTCAACGCCTTCCAATGCACGCGCACCAGGTCGACCCGGCCGCGGTTTGCTGCATGGGCCACCCGGTTCACGTTCACCCCGATCCGGTGCAGCTCCCGGTGCAGGCCCTCCAGCGCGTCGCTGTCGGCACGGCTGAACTCGAGAAACCCGCCGCTCATCCGGATGATCGACCTCAGCCAGTCGGAGCGCGAGGCTGCCCCCATCTGCGTGCAGAGCGCGTCGAACACGCCGATCTCCTCGGACCAGAGTCGGCAGATCACCACCTGGCCCGCGGTCGTGGCCGCCGCATCGCACCGCAGGCGGCTGTCCCGTTTCCCCTTCCCCGCGCCCTGTCCCGCATCGGGCGTCTCGGCCACGGCTGCTCCACCTGCCGGCGAGCCATGGGCAAGCTACTCGGGTGCAAGGGAAAACCGCTCCGGCACTTGGTGTAGACATGCTGCATTTCCTGCCAGTCTTCTTCCCTTCTCCCTAAGCCTCGTCTCAACCGGCGCATGAGTCCCCTGGGGACATGCGACACCTCTGGCGCGGCCGCACCCAGGGCGGCGCCGGGCAGCACCGCGTCGCCGGGGTCCGAAGGTCGGCCGGGCGGCGGGCGCATTCCGGAACGCCGAAGGACGATGCGCGACATCCGAGGGTCGCGTCCCAAGGGCCGAGGGCCGATCACGGAAGGCGGCATTCCCATTGCCGGAGATCGATGGCCAATGGCCGAAAGCAGATTTTCGAGGATCGAGACCGGAT
>NZ_DSDD01000002.1:0-1536 GCF_011048875.1 Rhodovulum sp. | reverse complement strand
TGGTGCACCTTCAGCCATGACCAGGTGGACCTGGACTTCCGCAACCCCGAGGTTCTGCTGGAATTCCTGCGGATCATGCGGCTGCATGTGGATAACGGCATCCGCATCCTGCGGCTGGACGCGGTGGCCTACCTGTGGAAAGAGCCGGGCACGCCCTCGATCCACATGCCGCAGACCCATGCCATCGTGCAATTGATGCGCGTATTGTGCGATTTCGCGGTCGAGCCCGTCCTGCTGCTGACCGAGACCAACGTGCCCAATGTCGAGAACCTGTCCTATTTCGGCAATCGCAACGAGGCGCATGCGATCTACAATTTCTCGCTGCCGCCCCTGATCCTGCACGCGATGCTGTCGGGATCGGCCCGGCATCTGCACCGCTGGCAGGCCACGATGCCGCCTGCGCCACTGGGCGGCACCTATCTGAACTTCACCGCCTCCCATGACGGGATCGGGATGCGCCCGGTCGAGGGGCTGTTGCCCGATGAGGAAATCGGCGCCGTGCTGGGCGCGATCCGTGCCTTTGGCGGCGAGGTGTCAATGCGCACGCTGAATGGCGGCGGCGAGGCGCCCTACGAGTTGAACATCACCTGGTTCGACGCGATGAAGGGCAGCTTTGCGGGCGAGGACAGCCACCAGATCGAGCGGTTCCTGTGTTCGCAGTCCATCGTGATGGCGCTGGAAGGGGTGCCCGCCTTCTACATCCATGCGCTGCTGGCCACGCCGAACGATCACGCGGGCGTCGAGCGGACCGGCGTCAAGCGCGCGATCAATCGCCATCGCTGGGATTATCCGACGCTCCTGGCCCTGCTCGAGGACGCGGACAGCCCGCAGGCGAATGTGCTGCGCCAGATGAGGCGGCGCATCGCGATCCGCCGCGCCCAGCCCGCCTTTCATCCCAAAGCGACGCAGTTCACGCTGCATCTGGATCACCGCCTGTTCGGACTGTGGCGCCAGAGCCTCGACCGCGACCAGTCGATCTTTGCGCTGCACAATGTCAGCGCCGAAGAGGTCTCGGTCTCGCCCGTGGCGATCAACCTGATCGGCGGCGAGACCTGGGTGGACCTGCTGTCGGGCGAGACGATCTCGTCCACCGGCCCCGACATTCCCTTTGCACCCTATCAGTGCCGCTGGATTTCGAACCGGGGCTGACAGAGGGATCGGGTTCAGGGCCGAGCGCCCTGCCCCTCGCGGTCGCGATCACGCTCGCGCGGGGGGCCGCGCCGGACCACCCGTTCCAGTCGGTCGGCGAAGGCGGCGCGTTCCTCGGGGCTCATCGCCGCCACGCGGTCGAGCATCAGCCCGCGCATCAGCGCCGCATGATCCTGCACCCGCGTCTGCTGGGCCTCGACCACGGCGACCACCCGGGCATGGTCATAGGGGTCGGCCCGAAGCGCATCCTGCAACTCGCGGAATCCCTGGCGCACCGCCGCGCGGTTCTCGCGCAGACGCGGCGCCTCGGCGCGGTAGGCGGCGCGCAGCGCCTCGCGGTCGGACTCGCTCATCGCGCGGCTGTAGGGGCCGTAATCGCCCGGCAAG
>NZ_DSDD01000210.1:0-1549 GCF_011048875.1 Rhodovulum sp. | reverse complement strand
ACGCAGACCCCGGGCGCCTTCCTGGCGCGGACGCGCGACACCGCGCCGCCCATACCCGATACACCATTCTCCCGGCGGTGAACGTCATGGTCCATGTGGTGTTTTTCGTCGTCGCCTGAGCACCGATCCCAGGCGCTGGCGGCGCGCGGCGTGGCCGCGATGTTGATTTTCTCGACAAGATGGTCTAGGACTTGGACCAGGTACAATGCAGGTGCGCCATGCAGATGAACGTGTCCGAAGCGAAGGCGAAGCTTTCCGAACTCATTGCGGCCGTGGAGCGCGGTGAAGAGGTGATCATCGCCCGCGGCGGCGTGCCCGTCGCGCAGCTGGTCCCGGCCCGGACCCGCGGGATTCGCCTGGGGCTTCTTGAGGACAAGGTCAGCAAGGAGAGCCTCCCGGACTTTCTGGAGCCGATGAGCGAGGCAGAGCTTGCCGAGTGGGGCGCATGACGCGGATTCTGCTCGACACCCACGTTCTGGTCTGGTCGATGATCGATCCCGCGCGCCTGCCCGCCGCGGTTCTTGGAGCGGTCGAGACTGCGACGGCGGTTCTGGTCCCGCCCTGCACGCTGCACGAAATCACGCTCAAGGTCCGCAACGGTAAATGGGACGACATGGCGGGCCACGCCGGTCAGCTGGACAGCATTTGCCTGGCGCAAGGCTTCGAGTTCGCGCCCTACACGGCCCGCATGGCCATGGCAGCCGGTGCTCTGGACTGGGCGCACCGTGACCCTTTCGACCGGATGATAGGCGCCACGGCGCTGGAACTGCGGTGCCCGCTGGTGTCCCGCGACCCGGCCTTCGATGGGTTGCAGGGGGTTTCGGGCTGGTGCGGCCGGATCTGGGGCGAGGCGGCCTGACACCGACCTGTCGGGCGGCTTCAGACCTGTCACCGTTGCGGCCATGTCCCGCGAGAAGTGCCACAGCGAAGAGGCCGTCGAGGCCCGTTTCGTCGAACGGCGGATCACCGATAAGAGGTGGCGAGCGTGCCCTGGGATGGCCCCGATCCCGCGCTGGACCATCGCGGGGAATAGCACCGGCGATACTCCTGCAAGGCGCGGCGGGCGTGGGACTAGCATACCCGGGCTGGGCGGATCGCGCCTGTGATCCCGGGCGTTGGGAACACTCTGTTTCCGATTGTGTGGTTGCCATACGTTTCCGGCGGGTGGGGTCGGGACGCATTTCCCCGGCATGCAGAGGCTTGCCGAACAGTATCTCACCGTCGCGGATGTTGCCGACCGCTGGCAGCTCGGGGCCCGGACCGTGCGCAACATGGTCAGGGACGGAGCGTTGTCGGCGGAGCGCCTGAACCGCGAGCACCGGATCCGCGCGGCCGAGATGTGGGCCTGCGAACGGGGGCCTTTTCCCCGGGGGGCCGCACAGGCGCGCGCCCTCGCGCCGCTGATGACCGTCTGCGATGTCGCGGCGCTGGTGCGTGTCGATGTCCGCACGGTCGAGCGCTGGCTCGGCGAGGGGCTGCCGACCCGCAATGTCGGCACGAATGTCCGCATCGACGAGGACAGCGCGCGCGCACAGGCCGCGGTGCTGTT
>NZ_DSDD01000093.1:0-1574 GCF_011048875.1 Rhodovulum sp. | reverse complement strand
ATGCCCCCACGCCCCGCCCATCGTCGCGCCAATGGACCATGCGGCGCTGAAGCGGCTGCAACAGCGCCAGATCGACCGCGACCAGCACCGCCACCACGACCAGCACCCAGCCCATCATCGCGGCCGTATCGACATGGGCGCGCGCGGTGGCCAGCCCGTCGCCAATGCCGCCCGCACCGGCCAGCAACCCGGCCATGACCGACACCTTCCACGACATCGCCAGCGTCGTGGCCAGCGTGGGAAAGACATGGACCAGCATATGCGGCAGGTGCATGTGGGCCAGCCTTGCGCCAAGGGGAACGCGGAACGCCTGCGCCATCCGGATCAGCCCGCCATCAAGGCTGTGAACCCCGGCCACGGCGGCGGCAAAGACCAGCGGGCCGGTTGCCACGGCCACGGTGAACACGACCGCCCAGCGCCCACCGAACCACAGGAGCGCCAGCACCACCCAGGCAATCGCCGGGATCCCCGGCAGCACCACCGCGACCGGCTGCAACGCCCGCTGCGCCTCGGGGCGCAGGCCCGCAAGCGTCCCGGCGATCATCCCCGCCGCCGCGCCCGCGGCCCGGCCCATCCCGGCATTCCCGGCGGTCTGGGCCAGCGCGGGGGCAACCATGCCCTCTGCAATCATGCGCCAGAGGGTTACGCCCGTCTCGGCCAGACCGGGCAGTACCAGCGGCCCCCAGATGCAATGCCCGGCCGCCCAAAGGACCAGCAACAGGGCAAGGCCCGCAAGGCTCCAGAGCCGGGAGGCAGGGCGTTTTCGCGCCATGTGACCCTAGCCCCGGTAGAAATCGGCATCGGGCGGGCGGTGCGCGACGATGCCGGCGCCAGCGCCATGAGGTGCTGGAAATAGGTCTCGATATCCTCCTGCGCCTGCCGCGCGCTGTCCAGAAACTCGGCGCTGACCGCCAGTCCCACCTGCGGAATCCGCGGGCCGCACCCGGTATGCCGGCCATAGATCTCGGCGATGTCGAGCGCGCGGATCATGGGCAAGCCTTCACGTTCGGCGCGGATCTGCGCGGCCTTGGCGGCTGGTTCGTGCAGCAGCGCCACATCGCCCCGCCCGGCCAGGAACAGCGGCACCGCCTCGCCGGGCGAGCCGACATAGTCGAGCCGCAGATCGCGGTCGGGGTCCAGCCCGGCCCAGCCCAGCACCATGCGAAACAACAGATCCGGCGCCTCGTTCTTGTTCGACAGCAGCACCCGGCGGCCCGCCAGATCCGCGATCGAGCGGATGCGGTCATCGCGCGCCATGACATGAAGCACGCCCCAGGTCACGACATTCACCATCCGCGTGCCCGCCCCGCGATTGAAGAAATTGGCCGCAGCACAGGTGGAACTGGCAAACAGCCGGAACGCGCCCGAGGCGATGCCCGCGCGCAACTGGTCGGCGCTTTTCCAGATCTCGAACCGCGCGCCGGGGGCTGCGGCCTGAAAGCGGTCAGAGACCACCGCGCGGGCAAAGACCGCCGAAGGCGTGCCCGGAATACCCCAGAGCGTCAGCCGCTCCGCCCCTCGCGCCGGGGGCGCAAGGGCCAGCGCGGCCAGCCCGGCCAGTACCGCGCGGCGGT
>NZ_DSDD01000425.1:0-1582 GCF_011048875.1 Rhodovulum sp. | reverse complement strand
GGTCGAGGCCCTGCGCACCGGCGCCCCGCTGACCGCCGCCACGCAGGCCGCGTGACGGCCGAACCCGACCGGCGCCCCGCGGAAAGCGGATTGTCCCGACCGCCGCCCTGCCTATCTTGGCAGGATGGCCCCAGGAGACAGCCGCAGCATCGCAGACCCGCGCCCGCGCGGCCGACCCCGCCAGTTCGACGAGCGCGCGGCGCTTGACGCGGCGATCCGCGTGTTCTGGGCCGCGGGCTATGACGGCGCGTCGGTCGACAGGCTCTGCCGCGCGATGCGGATGCCGCGGGCAAGCCTCTACCATCTCTACGGCGACAAGCAGGGGCTGTTCCTGGCCGCCATCGGCCAATATGTCGAGACGCGGATCGTGCCGGTGGTGGCCGCTCTGCGGCCCTGTGGCACGCTGGCCGAGGATCTGGCCGCCTTCTTCGATCAGGTGATCGCGCTGGCCGCGGCCGATCCCGGGACGCCCGGCTGCCTGATCTCCTGCGTGCTGGCCGATGCCGCCGGGGCGAACCCGCCCTTCCGCGCCGAACTGGCCCGGCGCCATGACGGGATGGAGGCCCGGCTGGCGGCCCGCTTCCGCGCCGCCGGATGGGACGAGACGGGCGAGACCGGCGCCCCCGCGGCGGCGGGACTGGCCGCCGCCGTCGCCCGCGGCCTGATGCTGCGCGCCCGCTCGGGCGCCGGGGCCGGTGAACTCGCGCCCGTCGCCCGCGCCGCGCAGGCCGCCCTGCTTCGGCCGGGCGCGCGCTGAAACCGGCCGGGCCGCCGCGCGTTCACACCCCCCCGGCGCTGATCCGGAAGGCGCGCAAGGATCGCGGCCAGCCGCGCATCATCGCCCGCATGCGCCGTCCCCTCCCGCAGGGCCGCCTCGGTCAGATCGCGGGTCTGCCGGATCTGGCCGACAAAGGCGCTGCACCCCCGGCACATCGCCAGATGCAGGCGCATCTGCATGGCTTGCCACCCGCTCAACTCGCCGTCGATCAACGCGCTGGCGCGTGCGGCGACATCCTCGCAGTTCAACATCGGGCCAGTCCCTGCCTTCCATCCGGTTGCCGGGAAGACTCCCGATCCCGCGTTCCGTTACACGCCATCCCCGACCCGCCCGCGCAACGGGATGCTACAGCAGATCGTCAAGCGCCGCCCGCGTCGAAGGACACCGACCGCCCGTCCCGCCGCGCACGGCTTTTCGCCTTGTTGAGGACGATGGCGAACATCCATCCGGCCAGCGATGCGCGGCCCTCGAACCCGCCGATATTCTGCAGGATCGCGATCCAGCCATCCTGCACGACCTCTTCCGCCGCGGCCCGGTTGCCGACGATCGCGGTGCAGACCCGGACCATCGCGCCGTCATGCCGGCGATAAAGCCGCTCGAACGTGGCCCGGTCGCCCGCGACAAGCAACGCCCGCAGGCGCGTTTCATCCCCGATCCCGTCCAGAATGGCATGGCGCTCCCGCATGGTCCCGGTCGGATTTAAAAGAACGATTGGTTCAGAAATCGACACGCAATTTCGTGATGCAAACATTCGTGAACCCGCTCAGGCATGGCCCTGCGGCCCGCCTGCCCGAGGCCCGGTCC
>NZ_DSDD01000017.1:0-1598 GCF_011048875.1 Rhodovulum sp. | reverse complement strand
CGCCACGCCGCAACTGACGCGGCCCATGTCTATGGCGGGCTCATGGCCACGCTCACTTCTTGGGCCGAGCTGCGGGGCGTGCCTTATCAGGGCGTGCCGGTCGGCACCATCAAGCGCCACGCCACCGGCAAGGGCAACGCGCCGAAGGAAGCGATGATCGCAGCCGCCCGGGCGCGCGGCTTCAGCCCGGCCGATGACAATGAGGCCGATGCCATCGCGATCCTGCTCTGGGCGATCGAGACGAAAGGGGGTGTGGCATGAGGTGGCATCCCAAGGGCTATGGCGGCCAGCGCCGCGATCCGGAACAGGTCAAGCGCGAGGGCTGGCGCGAACAGGGTTTGCTCGCCGTCTCGCTCGAGGACGCGCGTCTTACTTGGCCCGAACGCGAACTCGTCCGCCAGCTGGGCGAAAAGCTCTACGGGCCGCGCCCCTCCGACGAGGGAGGGTGCCATGGATAAGTGGACCCCGTCCCTCGTCGAGGCACGCCTCGCTGAGGCTGCCTACGTGCTCAAGCGCCTGCCCGAACCCCGGCGCCGGGGGTATTTCAGCACCTGGCCGGAGGTCGTTCACAGCTTCGGCGACAAGGTCGGGCAGGAGCCCAGGCCCATGCGCGTGCTGCCCTCGCCGCAGGCGATCAGCCGGATGGAGGAAACTCTGACCTGGACCGCCTGCCTCGAGCCCACCGACGGGAAGATCGTCTGGATGAAAGCCCATGGCGAACGGTGGAAGACCATCTGCTGGACGGTCGGGCTTGCCCGTTCTGCGGCCCATCAGCACTGGCTCTACGGGCTTTGCGTCATCTCACTGCATCTCAATCGGCGGCGGTTCAATCGCAACTTGTCCAAGCGGCGCGTGATCGAACTGGCCGGTGGCGCGTAATGCTGCGTGCCAGCGGGGAAGATGTGCGGCGGACAGTTTTCGACGGGACAAAAACGGCTCTCCCGGGCTACAAATCAGGTAATCTCGGGAGAGGCGCGCGCGGCGCGGTCCCGAACAAAAACATCCTTTCGTTGGCAAGTCCGCTGGAAAAGGAAAGGCGCTCATCCTTTCCTTGCGGGCCGCTGTCCGCCGCTTGCAAGCCCCTCGGCCGAGTTCGCGGTTCCTTCTCCGCGACATTCCTATGCTGGCGGGCGAAGCGCGGGACATCGCCAGCGACAGGGCCGGAATTTTGGGAAGCCACCCGGAAGCCGGAGCCACCCGCGCGCCGCGCAAACACCAATGAACGCTGGCCTTCCGACCGGACACCGCAGGTGGCCGCTGGACCCCGTGTGGAGTCCGGCCCGGCATCCGGAGTCCGGAAGCCACCGGCATCCACCCGACCGAGGAATCTTGCCCACCATGACGCTGAGCTTCGCCCCGGCCGCGATCGAGACGTGGCCGCTGTCGCGCCTCCAGCCCTACGCGAAGAACGCGAAGGCGCACGGGCCGGACCAGGTCGCGAAGATCGCCGCCAGCATGGCCGAGTTCGGCTGGACGGTGCCCTGCCTCGTCGCCGAGGACGGTGAGTTGATCGCGGGCCACGGTCGTGTGCTCGCCGCCACGCAGCTCGGGCTGACCGAAGCGCCGGTGATCGTTCTGGGCCACCTGACCGAGTCGGT
>NZ_DSDD01000465.1:0-1602 GCF_011048875.1 Rhodovulum sp. | reverse complement strand
TGTACCGATTGCGGCAGCGTGAACCGCGTGCCGTCCGACAAGCTGGGGGCGGGGCCGAAATGCGGCACCTGCGGGGCGCGGCTGGTGCCCGGCAAGCCGGTCGAGATCGACTTTCGCACGCTTCAGGCCTGCATCAAGAGCGACGACTTGCCCCTGCTGGTGGATTTCTGGGCGGCCTGGTGCGGGCCCTGCCGGATGATGGGGCCGCAATTCGCCCAGGCCGCGCAGACATTAGCGCCCGGCGTGCGCTTTACCAAGGTCGACACCCAGTCGAATCCCGATGCCACGGCGCGCTACGACATCCGCGGCATTCCGCTGCTGATCCTGTTCCACAAGGGCCGCGAGGTCGCGCGGCTGAGCGGCGCCCGGCCGGCGGCGGATATCGTCTCCTTCGTGCGCAGCCATGTGGGGGAGACCGCTTGACATCCCCCGCGCCATGGGCCAAATCGGCACGCATCGGGGCCGTAGCTCAGCTGGGAGAGCGCGTCGTTCGCAATGACGAGGTCAGGGGTTCGATCCCCCTCGGCTCCACCATTAAAACCGCTGAAATATCAAGTGACTGAACCGCGCCGCGTGTCCACTGAGCACGCGGCATGGTTTTGGTTTGCATCGCTCTTGCACGATTCCACGGGTCCACGCTCACTCTGACCGCGCCCTCGTGAACGCCCGCCCCTCGTCTGACAGCTCCCAAACCCCACGCGGCGAGTCACTGCGAAACCGGCCTTCCTTGACGAGACCGGATCGCGCCCAGCAGGTCGCATTCCACCAGCGTTCCTCGCTCGCCGGTCGAGACGGGCTCATGGTCGTCCTTCGTCAGGCGATCCTTGACCGCAGGCAGCATCTTCTTGCGGATGTCGTGGACCTCGGCGGACCCGCCGAGTTCGAGGCGCACCTTCGTCAGGGGCAGGCGGAAGTCGCGCAGTGGTGTCTTGTTCCCGCGACGGCGCGGCTTCTTTATCTTCGGCGCGTCCACAGGCCTCCCCGCGCCTCGCATCTTCTCGAGGGCGTCGAGGGCAAGTCGGACCACGTCGTCCGCTGTGTCCTCGAGCGGGCGCGCGGCGGCCTGCAGACGGATGAACGTCTCGTCCGAGATTCGGAATGGCAACCTCTTATCTGGAGATTACCTTGTAACGAGGTAACAGATCGTGGTCAGCGCTAGAAAGACGTGAGCGCAGGCGAAGGAGACCAATCCCCGCCTGCGCCCTTCTTCCGCTCTCAAGCGCCCCAACCACGCCCATGGTCAGGACCCGACTGCTGAAGCTCAACCCCTCCTCCCAGAAGAGCAAGTTTCACCAGGCGGTCATCATCGCGCGCGACCGCCCCCAGGATCAACCAGCCGACGAGGTCCTGGGCCGCGATGCTCTTGGTGAAGGTCCGCTTCGCACGGCGCAGGTCGCCGCCCATGATGCGCAGCATCACCGCCTCGGGCACATAGCCGTGGATCAGCGCGCCGATGGAAATGCCGATGACGACCCGGATCCAGACCCGGCCGACGATCTCGCGCACCTGGTCCAGCCCGATCTTCAGCCGGTCGACCATGCCCAGCCGCTCTTGCGGCAGATCGCCCTCCGGCGCGGCGGTCGGGGGCTTGGGTTTCGGCAC
>NZ_DSDD01000400.1:0-1604 GCF_011048875.1 Rhodovulum sp. | reverse complement strand
GCATTACGCCCATCTTTGCGCCGTCGCAGGCGGGGTCGATGCTTTCCTGATCGGTTCGGAGATGCGCGGGCTGACGACCATTCGCTCGGGCGCGTCCAGCTATCCGGCCGTTCAGGCGTTTCGCGATCTTGCCGCGGATGTCCGATCCATCCTCGGAGCGGGCACGAAGATCAGCTACGCCGCCGACTGGTCGGAATATTTCGGGCATCAGCCCGGCGACGGCAGCGGGGACGTGTTCTTCCACCTCGATCCGCTCTGGGCGGACACGAACACCGACTTCATCGGGATCGACAACTACATGCCGCTGTCGGACTGGCGCGACGGGTTCGAGCACGCCGACGGTGAGGGGGCGAGCGCCATTGGTTCGAGCGAGCCCCCGAACGAGGGCTGGCCCGCGATCTACGACCGCGCCTACCTGCAGACGAACATCGCCGGCGGCGAAGGCTTCGACTGGTTCTATGCCAGTGCCGTCGATCGCACCGCGCAGGTGCGCACGCCGATCACCGATGGTGGTGAGGCGGGGAACGCCACCGGTTCGAGTGACCCGCCGAACGCCAAGCCGTGGGTCTTCCGCTACAAGGATCTGCGGGCCTGGTGGTCGAACCCGCACTACGACCGCCCGGGCGGGTTGGAGAGCGCGACGCCGACGGAGTGGGCGCCCGAGTCCAAGCCGATCTGGTTCACGGAACTCGGTTGCCCCGCCATCGACCGGGGCACCAACCAGCCGAACGTCTTCTTCGATCCGAAGTCGTCCGAGAGCTTCACGCCGCATTTCTCGCGGGGCTGGCGCGATGACGCCATCCAGCGCGCCTATCTCGAGGCGACCTATCTCTGGTGGGGCGAGGCCGCGAACAACCCGGTGTCCTCGGTCTACGGCGGCCGGATGGTGCATGTGCCGGAATGCGCCGCCTGGACCTGGGACGCACGGCCCTATCCGTTCTTTCCGGCGCTGACCGACGTCTGGACGGACGGCGCGAACTGGCGGCTCGGGCACTGGCTGACCGGGCGGCTCGGCGCGGTGTCGCTGGCGGCGCTCGTGCGGCACCTCTGCCTGCGCGCCGGGCTGCCCGAGTCCCGGATCGACGTTACCGGCCTCTGGGGCGCTGTCGAAGGCTACGCCATCACCGCGCTGGAAAGCCCGCGCGCCTCCATCACCACGCTGTCGCGGCATTTCGGGTTTGACGCCGTGGAGACCGAGGGCGTGATCCGGTTCATCATGCGCGGCCGGGCGTCGGTCGCCACCCTTGCGCCCGACGATCTTGTGGCCGCCCGCGAGGGCGACGTGCTTGAGCTCACGCGCGGCCAGGAGACCGAACTGCCGCAGGCGCTGAAGTGGCAGATCGCCCGCGCCGACGAGGATTACGACGCCGCCCTCGTCGAGGCGCGGCGCATCACCGTGGACACGACCCGCATCGCCTCCGAGTCCTTCCCGATGGCCGTTCCGCCCGAGGAGGCCGAACGACGCTGCCGCCGCGCGCTGATGGAGGCGTGGGTGGGTCGCGAGACTGCGGCCTTCCGTCTGCCGCCCTCGCGTCTCGCCCTCGATCCGGCCGACGCGATCCGGCTGGAGCATGACGGGCGGTTGGTCGATCTGCGGCTCGTCT
>NZ_DSDD01000154.1:0-1622 GCF_011048875.1 Rhodovulum sp. | reverse complement strand
GTCCTGCACCGAGCCCGGCACGCCGCGAACCAGCGCCACCTGCACGAAGATCAGTGGCGCGTCGGGCATGGCCGGGTGGAAGAAGGCGAAGCATCGCCGGTCCTCGGGGCCGACGCGGGCGCGCAGCGCCTCCCAGTCGGAGATGGCGTGGACGGCCTCGTAGTCGATGATCTTTTCCAGAAACTGCGCGGGGCTTTCCCATGTCACCTGCCGCAGCACCAGAAAGCCGCGGTTGAACCAGGACTGGAACAGATGCACGAAATCCAGGTCCACCCGCGCAAGGTCGGGCATCTCGGGCAGCAGCGCCAGCAGGTCGCGGCGCATCCGCACCATTCCGGTTGTCGCCCCCGGCGCGTGGTTGAGGCGGCGGAACAGCGCCTGCCGCCGGGGTTCCGCGGCCTCCAGCAGCCTGCTCAGGGCGGGGGCGTCCCCGGTCGCGCCGTAATCCTGCGCAGCCTGCACGACCGCATCGGGAATGATGTCGTAATCCCGCGCCAGCATCGCGAAGAATTCGCGCCGCGCGCCCATGTCCATGCGGGCATAGGCGGCAAGGATGTCGCGGGCCAGCCGCATGGTCGACACCTCGCCCTCGCCCGCCAGGAGGGCCGCGCACATCTCGGCCACGGGCTTGCCCGGACTGCCGCGCAGCGGCGCGAAGCGGCGCTCGACAAGCTGGCCGAGAAGATCGCCCAGATACCCCGTCCGCGTCATCGCGCAGACCCCATCACCAGGTCGGGCAGCCATGTCGCGATGCCCGGAAAGACGCACAGGATCAGGATCGCCAGCACCATGCAACCCACATAGGGCAGCGATCCCGTCAGGATGGTCTTCAGCCTGATATCCGGCGCGATCGAGTTGATGACGTATAGGTTCAGCCCCACGGGCGGCGAGATGAGGCCGATTTCCATGTTGATCGTCAGGATCACCGCGAACCAGTAGGGGTCGAAATCGGCGGCCAGGGTGATCGGCAGCAGGATCGGCGCGGCCATCAGGATCACCGCCACCGGCGGCAGGAAGAAGCCCGCGACCAGCAGGAAGACGTTGATCGCCCCCATCAGCACCCAGCGATTGACCTCGAGCGCGGAGATCCAGGTCGCGATGGATTGCGTGATGTAAAGCGAGGACAGCATGTAGGAAAACACCCCCGCCGCGCCGATGATGAACAGGATCATCACCGATTTCCGGGTGGAGTCGCGCAGCACCACCCATAGCGATTTCGGCGCCCACATCCGGTAGATCACGACCGCCATCAGCAGGCAGAGCATCGCGCCCACCGCCGCGGTCTCGGACGGTGTCGCGATGCCGCCACACATCGCGTAAAGCACGCCCAGGATGACAAGGAGGAACGGGATCACGCGCGGCAGGATCTCCAGCTTCTCGCGCAGGCTGTAGCGCCGGGCCGACATGACCGAAAGGCCGGTGTTGCACCAGGTGGACCAGATCGACCAGGCCATGAACAGCCCCACCAGCAAGAGCCCCGGCAGCACACCCGCCAGGAACAGCCGCCCGATCGAGGTTTCGGTGGCGATGCCATAGACGATCATCGTGACCGAGGGTGGGATCAGGATGCCCAGCGTGCCACCTGCCGCGATCGAACCCGCGGCCACGGTATCGGGATAGCC
>NZ_DSDD01000221.1:0-1628 GCF_011048875.1 Rhodovulum sp. | reverse complement strand
GCAGCCCCCCCCGCAAGGTTAGGTAAATCGCACGGAGAGGTGGCCGAGTGGTCGAAGGCGCACGCCTGGAAAGTGTGTAGGCGGGAAACCGTCTCCAGGGTTCGAATCCCTGTCTCTCCGCCACATTCAGATGCTGAATCCGTTCAAGGGCCCCGATTGGGGCCTTTTTTCTTTTTGTTTCAAAGGGCGTTGGCGGGGCCATCCGCCCTTCGGAGACTGGGCGCTTGACGCGGAATGGGTCTCCGAATGGCCTGCGTCTCTCTTCGAGCGCCCCTCGACGGCCACGGGACGGCGCAAAACATCCCCGCGTTTCCAATGGTTTGCTGGGTTCATAGGGTCGCCCCGTTCGCGAGATAATCCGGTGACGGAGAGCGGCACGAAGGCGCAGGGCGGTCAGAAAGACGGCTCCGTGGCGGCCGATCACCGGGCTGGTGCGCTGGTGCATGGGCCGGCGACAGCAGCAAGATCCCTGCCGGAAGTCTCTGATGACAAACAGACTTCGCGCCCATAGCCTGGCGCAATGTCGAACGGCGCATGGACGGATGAAGAGAACGACCTGATCGTCGCGGATTACTTCGCGATGCTGGCCGACGATATCGCCGTGCGGCCCTACAGCAAGGCCGAGCATCGCCGCGCGCTGCTGCCGCTGCTGAACGACCGGTCCGAGGGGGCCGTCGAGTTCAAGCACCAGAACATCAGCGCGGTGCTGAAGGGCCTCGGCGAGGACTGGATCCCCGGCTACAAACCCGCGTTCAACTTCCAGATGACCTTGGTGGATGCCGTTGCCCGATGGCTGGCGCTGAACCCGACCTGGCTCGGGCGCCAAGCGGAGCTGCAACCCGCCGCTGGCCTGCGCGAGGCGGCTCAGCTCGGGATCGGGCCGCCGCGACGCTGTCGAACCAGCCGCCTCCGCAGGAACTGGACCAGATGCTGCACATCGCCCGCAAGTTCGACGTGGCGGGTCGGGACGAGCGCAACCGGGCCCTCGGACGCGCGGGCGAGGAGCGTGTGCTGGCGCATGAACGCGCGGCCTTGCGGACGGCAGGACGTGACGATCTGGCGCGCAAGGTGCGCTGGGTGTCGGAGGAGGATGGCGACGGCGCGGGCTACGACATCGCGAGTTTCGCCCCGGACGGTTTGCCCCGGCTGATCGAGGTCAAGACAACGAACGGATGGGAGCGCACGCCCTTCCACATCACCCGCAACGAGCTGGCCGTGGCCGAGGAGCGCCGGTCGGCATGGCTTCTGTTCCGGCTCTGGAACTTCTCACGCGCGCCGAAGGCGTTCGAACTGCATCCGCCGCTGGACGCGCATGTCTCCCTGACCGCGACGACGTTTCAGGCGAGATTTCACTGAGGCTCAGTCGAACACCCGCTCCGGCTGTTCGTGCCACGGCAGGGCCGCGACGTCGGTGAGTTTCAACAGGGTCACGGCGGGCACCTCGCGCTTGTAGACCAATCGCTTGAGAATGCCCGGCGCGAGATAGGCGAGCCGCAGCTGTCGGCTGATACCAACGGCCCGTTCGGCTGGCTCGAGGGGGATTCCCAAAGCTCACGAACTCTGGCTCAGTGCGGTCTCAAAGGATGGAGGCAGGCATGGCAGGGATAGCGATCACACGGACGGAGCTG
>NZ_DSDD01000189.1:0-1642 GCF_011048875.1 Rhodovulum sp. | reverse complement strand
TGAAGCTCGGCGTGCTGACCGCCATCCTCGGTGCGCCGCTGTTCTTCCACCTGATCTACAAGACACGGCGCGAGGCGGGCGCATGACCGGGCTGATCCTGTCGCATCTGAGCGTCCATCGCGGCCCCTGTCCTGTGGTCGATGACGTTTCGGCCGACCTGCGCCCCGGCGAATTCGTCGGCCTGATCGGGCCGAACGGCGCGGGCAAGACCACTCTGATGCGCGTAGCCCTCGGCCTGATCCGTCACAAGGGCACATCCTCGCTGGCGCGGCTGTCGGCGGCGGACCGCGCCCGGACGGCCGCCTGGCTGCCGCAGATGCGCGAAATCGCCTGGCCGGTCAGCGTGGAAACGCTGGTGGGTCTTGGCCGCACGCCGCATCTGCGCCCCGGCCAGCGGATGGGCGCGGCCGACCGCGCCGCCATCGCGGATGCGCTGGGGCGGATGGATCTGGCGGGGTTCGAGCATCGCCGCGCCACCGCGCTGTCGGGCGGCGAACAGGCCCGCGTCCTGATCGCCCGCGCTGTCGCGCAGGAGGCCCCGGTGCTGATCGCCGACGAACCCATCGCCGGGCTGGATCCCGCCCACCAGATCACCACCATGCGCCTGTTCGCGGGGCTTGCGGCCGAGGGGCGTCTGGTCGTCGCGGCGCTGCACGATCTGGGCCTTGCCGCGCGGTTCTGCACCCGGCTTCTGGTGCTGCATCGCGGCCGGCTGGAAGAGGACGGCCCGCCCGGCGAGGTGCTGACCGCGCCAACGCTCGCCCGCGTCTTCGGGCTGCGCGCCTATCTGGCCGACACGCCCGAAGGACCCATCGTCCAGCCGGTCGAGGTGGTGACATGACCCGCCGCTTCCCGCCCGAGCGCATCGTCTGCCTGACCGAGGAAACGGTCGAGACGCTTTATCTGCTGGGTCAGGATCACCGGATCGTGGGCGTCACCGGCTATGCCGTGCGGCCCGCTCGGGTGCGTCGGGAAAAGCCGCGGGTGGGGGCGTTCAGTTCCGCCGATCTGCCGAAGATCCTCGCGCTCGATCCCGATCTGGTGCTGACCTTCTCGGACATCCAGCACGACATTGCGGCCGGGCTGATCCAGGCGGGGATCGCGGTGCATGCCTTCAACCAGCGCAATGTGGCGGGCATCCTTGCGATGATCCGCGTTCTCGGCGCGCTGACCGGCGTGCCCGACCGGGCCGAGGCGCTGGCGGCGGGCCATCAGGCGCGGCTCGACGTCCTGCGCGCCGCCCCGCACCCCCACCGCCCGCGCGTCTATTGCGTGGAATGGGACGAGCCGCGCCTGTCCGGCGTGGGCTGGGTGTCCGACCTGATCGGAATCGCCGGGGGCGAGGATGTTTTCGCCCATCTCGCCGGGCGGCAGGGCGCGAAGGATCGGGTGGTCACGGATGCCGAGGTGATCGCCGCCGCGCCCGAAGTGATCCTCGATTCGTGGTGCGGCAAGAAACTGCGCCTCGAGAAGATCGCCGCGCGACCCGGCTGGGACAGGGGCCCGGCGGTGCGTTCGGGCCGCATCCACGAGATCAAGGCGCCGCTGATCCTCTCGCCCGGCCCCGCGGCGCTGACCGAGGGGCCGGAGGCGATATGCACCGCGCTCCGGGGCGCGGAGGGAGGTCGATGATGGAGGCGAT
>NZ_DSDD01000317.1:0-1642 GCF_011048875.1 Rhodovulum sp. | reverse complement strand
GCCGCGCTTCTGGCCGATCTGGACAGGCTGATCGACGACTTCACCGCGATGCGCGCCGCCGAGGGCGCGGCGCTCGAGGCGCTTCTGCGCGATCAACTTGCCCAGATCGCCGATCTGGTCAAGGACGCAGCCCGGGCCGCCGAGGCGCGGCGCGAGCACATGGCCGAATCGCTGCGCGCAAACCTCGCCCGGGTGCTGGACAATTCCGAGGGCGCCGACCCGGACCGTGTGGCGCAGGAACTGGCGATGATCGCGGTCAAATCCGATGTGCGCGAGGAACTGGACCGGCTTTCGGCCCATGTCGAGGCGGCGCGCGCGTTGCTGGATGCGGATGGCCCCATCGGACGCAAGCTCGACTTCCTGATGCAGGAATTCAATCGCGAGGCCAACACGCTCTGTTCCAAGTCGCAATCCACGCCGCTGACCCGCATCGGGCTTGACCTCAAGCATGTGATCGACCAGATGCGCGAGCAGGTTCAGAACGTGGAGTAGGGCATGGGGGCGCGGCGGGGTCTTCTCATAATCCTGTCCTCGCCGTCCGGCGCAGGCAAGTCCACGCTCGCGCGGCGGCTGCGCGACTGGGACAGGGATATCCTGTTCTCGGTCTCGGCCACCACCAGACCGCCGCGGCCGGGCGAGGAGGAGGGCCAGGACTATCATTTCCTGAGCGAGCCCGCCTTCAAGGCCCAAGTGTCGAAGGGCGCGATGCTGGAACATGCCTATGTCTTCGGCAATTTCTACGGCTCGCCCGAGGCGCCGGTGCGCGCCGCCATCGAGGCGGGGCGCGATGTGCTGTTCGATATCGACTGGCAGGGCGCACAGCAGATCCGCAACTCGGCCCTGGGCCAGCACACGCTGTCGATCTTCCTGCTGCCGCCCTCGATCGCGGAACTGCGCCGTCGACTGGAAAGCCGCGGGCAGGACAATGCCGAGACCATCGCGAATCGGATGCAGAAAAGCTGGGACGAGATCAGCCATTGGGACGGCTACGATTTCGTGCTGGTGAATGACGATCTCGACACGACCGAGGAAAAGCTGAAGACGATCCTGACCGCAACCCGCCTGCGCCGCAGCCAGCAGCCGGACCTGACGGCCCATGTCCGCGCGCTTCAGGCCGAATTCGAGGCCCTGCCATGACGCTTTACGCCCTTGACGGCATCCTGCCCACGCTTCCCGAGGACGGCGATTTCTGGGTCGCCCCCGATGCCAACGTGATCGGCAAGGTGATCCTGGGGCAGGGCGCCTCGGCCTGGTTCGGCGCAACGCTGAGGGGCGACAACGAACCGATCACGGTGGGGGCAGGGACCAACATCCAGGAAAACACGGTCTGCCACACCGATATGGGTTTTCCGCTGGTGATCGGCGAAGGCTGCACCATCGGGCACAAGGCGATGCTGCATGGCTGCACCATAGGCAACAATACCCTGATCGGCATGGGTGCCACGGTGCTGAACGGGGCGGTGATCGGCGACAATTGCCTGATCGGGGCCTGCGCGCTGGTCACCGAGGGCAAGGAAATCCCCGATGGCAGCCTCGTGATGGGCAGCCCCGCCAAGGTGGTGCGCCAGCTCGACGCGGCCGCGATCGAGGGGCTGCGCAGGTCCGCGCGCAACTACCAGGCCGCCATGCGACGTTTTCGCAG
>NZ_DSDD01000289.1:0-1656 GCF_011048875.1 Rhodovulum sp. | reverse complement strand
GATCCGCAGGTGATCGCCACGGGCAATATCGGCTGCATGATGCAGATCGGCTCGGGCACCGGGGTTCCGGTGGTCCATACGGTCGAGTTGCTGGACTGGGCGACAGGCGGGCCGCGGCCGCGGGCGCTGGGCGCGGACCAGGGGGCGCGGCCATAATCCTGCCCCGAGCGGGTGCTATCGCGGTTCCATGGCGGGATCGTTCGGACATGTCGCGGCGCTGGCCGGGCTTTTGCTGGCGTTGAGCGCGGGGATCGCGGCGGCGCAGGACGGGACGCTGCGCGCGCTGGAAAGCGGCGACGCCTCGAAGGACTGGCGCGCGGTCGGGCGGATCGAGATCGGCGGGCGCGGCTTCTGCACCGGGGCGCTGATCGCGCCGGATCTGGTGCTGACCGCGGCGCATTGCCTGTTCGACAGGGCGAGCGGGCTGCCGGTGGATCCGTCCGGGCTGGAATTCCGGGCGGGCTGGCGCAATGGCCGGGCCGAAGCCTATCGCAAGGTGCGCCGCGGCGTCGTTCATCCCGATTACCGCTATGACGCGCCGGACGACATAGCGCGCGTGTCCCATGATCTGGCGCTGTTGCAACTGGATCAGGCGATCCGGCTGCCGGGGCTGCATCCCTTCGAGACCGGGGATCGGCCGCGCATGGGGGCGGCGGTGGGCGTGGTGTCCTATGCCCAGGGCCGGTCCGAGGCCCCCTCGCTGCAGAAGGTCTGCCATGTGCTGGCCTTGCAGCCGGGCGTCCTGTTGCTGTCCTGCGAGGTGGATTTCGGGGCCTCGGGCGCGCCGGTCTTCCGGATCGAGGATGGCGTGGCGCGGATCGTGTCCGTCGTGTCGGCCAAGGCCGAGCTGGCCGCGCGGCCGGTGGCGCTGGGCACGGCGCTGGGCGCGTCGCTGGATCTGTTGCAGGGCCGACTTGCGGCGGGTGCGGGCGTGATCGGCGCGGCCGGGGCGGCGCCGCGCTTCGGGCAGGGCGGCGCGCGCGCGAGTGGCGGCGCGCGGTTCGTAAGGCCCTGAGCGATGCGGTGCCCCCGGCTTTCCCTGGGTCTGATGCTGGCGCTGGTCGCGTTTCCGGCGCTGGGCGATACCGGGCTCAGGCGGCTGGGCCAGCGCGCCGAACTGCTGGGCTGGGAGGCGGTGGGCCGGCTTGACCATGCGGCGGGCGCGTTCTGCACCGGGGTTCTGGTCGCGCCCGACCTGGTGCTGACCGCGGCGCATTGCCTGTTCGACGGTCAGGGCCAGCGCGTGGATCCGCGCGGGCTGACCTTTCGCGCGGGGCTGAGCGAGGGGGCGGCCATCGCCGAGGTCGCCGGACGCCGGGCGGTGATCCATGAGGGCTATCGCCCTGGCGAGGGCGACGCGCTGGCGCGGCTGGGGGCGGATGCGGCGCTGGTTCAACTGGCCGAGCCGATCCCGGCGGGCGTGGCCGCGCCCTTCGTGGCGGGGCGTGCGGTGGGGCGTGGCGGCGCGGTCAGCGTGGTCTCCTATGCCCGCGGGCGCGAGGAGGCGCTGTCCTGGCAGCCGGGCTGCACCGTGCTCGACCGCGGGGTGGGGGTCTATGCGTTTTCCTGCGATGTGTGGTTCGGCTCGTCCGGGGCGCCGGTCTTCGAGACCTCGTCGGGCCGGGCGCGGATCGTGTCCATCGTGTCGGGCGGCCT
>NZ_DSDD01000411.1:0-1671 GCF_011048875.1 Rhodovulum sp. | reverse complement strand
GGCATCAGCCATGACGGCGAACAGCAGATCTCCATCATCTCGTTCATCGGCTCGGTCTTTTCGCCCTGGTATCGCTGGTCGGGGCGGAAGAACCCGGAAAACCATTGCTGCATCAACGTCGCCACCTATGGCCGCGGCGGGCGCTGGACGATGACCGACCGCGGACAGGCCGCCCTGCGCCAGTCGCGCAACAGGTTCGAGGTGGGACCGTCGAAACTGACCTGGACCGGCAGCCAGTTGCTGATCGACATCGACGAGGTCGCCTGGCCCCGGATGCAGAGGCTGAAGGGGCGGGTCACGGTCACGCCATCGGCGATCACCTCGGTCGAGTTGCCGCTGAAACAGGATGGCAGCCATGTCTGGCGGCCCTTCGCGCCGTCGTCGGAGATCGAGGTGGACCTGAACCAGCCCGGCTGGCAATGGACGGGGCATGGCTATTTCGACGCGAATTTCGGCATCCACGCGCTTGAGGACGATTTCAGCTACTGGACCTGGGGCCGGTTCCCCACGCGGGACAACGGCGCCTACTGCTTCTACGATGCCAGCGTGCGGGACGGGTCCGAACTGGCCGTGGGGCTGCATTTCGGGGCGGATGGCTCGGCCGAGGTGATCGACGCGCCGCCGCGCACGCGGTTCGCCCGGTCGAAATGGCTGGTCCGGCGCGAGACGCGCGCCGATCCGGGCTATGTGCCACGACAGGTCCACGACATGCTGGACGCGCCCTTCTACTGCCGCTCGGCGGTGCGCACCCGGGTTTTCGGCGAGGAAGTGGTGGGCGTGCACGAGGCGCTGGATCTGGACCGCTTCGCCAGCCCGCTTCTGAAGCCGATGCTGGCCGTCCGGGTGCCGCGCCGGTCGGGCTGGCGTTTTCAGGACTAGGACCGGGCCGCCTTGCCGGTGCAGGGCGGCCCGCTTGGCTCAGGGCCGCTCGATGGCGATGGCGGTGCCCTCGCCGCCGCCGATGCAGATCGCCGCGACGCCGCGTTTCAACCCGCGCTTTTCCAGCGCGTTCAGCAGCGTGACGATGATCCGCGTGCCCGAGGCCCCGATCGGGTGGCCCAGCGCACAGGCGCCGCCATTCACGTTCACCCGCTCGCGCGGCAGCCCCATCTCGTGCATGAAGGCCATGGGCACCACGGCGAAAGCCTCGTTCACCTCCCACAGATCCACATCGTCCCTGGTCCAGCCGATCCGCGCCAGCAGCTTCTGCGCGGCCGGAACCGGCGCGGTTGTGAACCAGCCCGGGGCCTGCGCATGGCTCGCATGGCCCAGGATGCGGGCACGGATGGGCAGGCCGCGCGCCTCGGCCTCGGCGCGGGTCGCCAGGATCAGCGCCGCCGCCCCGTCCGAAATCGACGAGGAATTGGCCGCCGTCACCGTGCCGTCCTTGCGGAAGGCGGGTTTCAACTGCGGGATCTTCTCGGGCCGTGCTTTGGCGGGCTGTTCGTCCTCAGCCACCACCGTCTCGCCCCTGCGCGAGGTGACGGTCACGGGCACGATCTCGCCCTCGAAGGCCCCGGATTTCTGCGCCGCCAGCGCATTGGACAGCGAGCCCAGCGCATATTCGTCCTGCGCCTCGCGCGTGAACTGGAAATGCCCGGCGCAATCCTCGGCAAAGGTGCCCATCAGGCGTCCCTTGTCATAGGCGTCTTCCAGCCCGTCGAGGAACAT
>NZ_DSDD01000318.1:0-1688 GCF_011048875.1 Rhodovulum sp. | reverse complement strand
GCTCGGCCTCGGTCGTGCTGGACGGCGGGTTCACGGTCGGCGCGCTGGTGGCGGTGAACGCGGTCGGCTCGGCGGTCATGGGGGGTGGGCCGCATTTCTGGGCGGCGCCGTTCGAGATGGGGGACGAGTTCGGCGGGCTGGGGCCGGGGCGGCACGAACCCGGTGCGGTGCCGCTGACCAAGCTGGGCGCCGGGCAGGCCACCACCATCGCGATCCTCGCCACCGATGCCGCGCTGACCCAAGCACAGGCGACGCGGCTGGCGATTGCCGCGCATGACGGGATCGCCCGTGCGCTGGTGCCGAGCCACACGCCGTTCGATGGCGATCTGGTCTTTGCCGCGGCGACGGGGGCGCGGGCGCTGGCCGATCCGGATCGCGACGTGCTGATGCTGGGCCATGCCGCCGCCTGTTGCCTGGCGCGGGCCATTGCGCGGGGGGTCTTTCACGCGCGCCCCGCGCCGGGCGATCGGTTGCCCTGCTGGCAGGCGCGGTTCGGCGGGGTTTGAGGCGTGCGCGCCGGGTGCTAGGCTTGCGCGGACCGAACCGAGGAGCTGCCCGATGAAACGCCTGATCGCCCTTGCCTGCCTTGCCCTAGCCCCCGCCCCCGCCCTGGCCGACGAGGTCGTGGACACGCTGAACAGCGCCATCGCGGCCTATGAGGCGGGGGATGTGAAATACGCCCTCGAAGAACTGGCCTATGCAAGGCAAAAGATGCAGGCGGTCGCGGCCTAGGGGCTGGCCGCCTTCCTGCCGCCCGCGCCCGAAGGCTGGACCCGCGAGGTCAATACCGGGATGAACCAGGGGCTGGCCCTCATGGGCGGCGGCAGCGGGGCCGAGGCGACCTATGCGGGCGGGGACAAGTCCTTTACGCTGTCTGTGATGGCCGACAACCCGATGGTGGGGGCCATGGCCGCGATGTTCGGCAACCCGATGCTGATGGGCATGTCAGGCGAGATCGTCCGCGTCGGCCGACAGCGCTTCGTCGATCAGGAGGGCGAGCTGACGGGGCTGGTGGACAGCCGCATCCTGGTGCAGGCCAGCGGCGCCCCGCGCGAGGACATGCTGCCGGTCCTGGAGACCATCGACTATGACGGGTTGACGGGCTTCGGGCGGTAGGCGGGGGTCTGGCTTTAGCTGCTGGTCACACGGGGTTGATGTATGGGTGGCCTCGGCAGGGTGAGAAGAGGCCGGGGAGGACTTGAGGCATCCGCTTCAGAAGATCAGCCAAATAAGACCTGACATGATGGCAAGACCACCCAGCCAGCCGAGAACGCCAAGCGCTTTCGGTTCTGGCTCCGAGACTCGCGGCGAGGTTCCGGAGTTGGATCGGGAACCGCCATTCTTGAGCTTCTGGCTGACGTGCAGCCCGCTGCCGGGGATGCCAGCGCTGACAGTCGTTCCGCGCGTTCCGACCGAGACACCCGCTCCCTTTGCCCCGATCCGTGCACTGACCCCGGTCTTGGAGAGATTGAGACGCACGCCGGGCGCGATTTTCATGGTTCGTCTGAAACGGGAAGACATGCTAACCTCCATGAAACTCAGGAACGTCTGAAAAACCTCCCGACTTCTGCCTGATCTGGGAGACTTGGGCATCCCTGCAAGAAGCCCCACCCATGCCGAAACAGCCCGCCTTTCCCGGCCTGCGCGATGCGATGAAGAAGAAGGTCACGCGGCGCGAGCAGTTCCTG
>NZ_DSDD01000098.1:0-1691 GCF_011048875.1 Rhodovulum sp. | reverse complement strand
GCCCCGCGCCACGCGGCTGATCCAGATCAAGGCATCCCCCCCCGTTCCCGGGCAGACCCCGTTGAGGGAGCACGGGAGACACACGTCATGGACTTTCTGGCGGTCGTGGAGCAATTCGACGAGGCGCCGACAGCGGCGCTGTTCGGGCTGACGACGGGCATGATCTTCGGCATCGCGGCGCAGCGCTCGGGCTTCTGCCTGCGCGCGGCGACGGTGGAATTCGCCCGCGGCTCGCTGGGCCCGCGCATGGCGGTCTGGCTTCTGTGCTTCTCGACCGCGCTGGTCTGGGTGCAGGGCGCGGAACTGATCGGGCTGATGCGCGCCGACGAGGCGCGGATCATGGCGGTCACCGGGTCCTGGTCGGGCGCGATCATCGGCGGGCTGATGATGGGCGTGGGCATGGTGCTGGCGCGCGGCTGTCCGGGGCGGCTGCTGGTGCTGGCGGCGACCGGCAACCTGCGCTCGATCGTGTCGGGCCTGATCTTCGCCGTGCTCGCGCAGATGAGCCTGCATGGCTGGCTCTCGCCGCTGCGCGAATGGCTCGCCGCGCTCTGGGTGACACCCGGCGGGCGCAACATCAACCTAACCTGATCGAGGCGTTCCGCCTGCCCCAGGCCACCGGCCTGATGCTGGGCGCGGGCTTCGCGGTGCTGGCGCTGTGGCTGGCCAGGCGCAACCGCATCTCGTTCAGCACGCTGTTCTTCGGGGCGGGGGTGGGCTTTGCCGTGGCGGTGGGCTGGGTGCTGACCTTCGGACTGGCACAGATCAGCTTCGACCCGGTGCAGGTGCAAAGCCTGACCTTCACCGGCCCCTCCGCCAACACGCTGATGTTCTTCCTCGAACGCCCCGCATTTCTGTCCTTCGATATCGGGCTGGTGCCCGGCGTCTTCCTCGGCTCGTTCCTGGCCGCCTGGATCGGGCGCGACCTGCAGTTGCAGGGCTTCGAAAGCGAGGTGAACATGCGCAAGGCCATGATCGGAGCCGCCCTCATGGGCTTTGGCGGCATGCTGGCGGGCGGCTGCTCCATCGGCGCAGGCGTCACCGGAGGCTCGATCTTCGTCGCCACCATGTGGGTCGCGCTGGTCGCGATGTGGGTCGGCGGCGTGGCCACCGACTACCTCGTGGACCAGTCGCGCGGCACGGCGAAGGCGGCGTAGGGGGGGGTGTCTGCTATGCGCAGATAGTGGACATGGCTGCTTAACAGGCCGCTGAAATAGTCCCGCCTCGACAGCGGTTTGAGAACATGATTCATCCTCGGCACGGAAACGGCGGGGGTGATCATGCGGGGTTTGGACAAGACGAGCGGATCGCTGTTCAGCTATGTCGATCTGGAGGAACGCATCCCGCCGCGACATCCGCTGCGCAAGATCAGACAGGTGGTCAATGACGCGCTTGCAAGCTTGGACGCGGATTTCAAGGCGCTCTACACTGATTTCGGCAGGCCCTCGATCCCGCCGGAGCGCTTGATCCGGGCTGGCCTTCTGCAGATCCTGTTCTCTGTCCGGGTCACGCCGTAGGCGTGCCTTCGGCAAGACGCGGCAGTTGATGGAGCAGATGGATTATACCAGCGGCCTTGGCTTCTGACCGCTTTGGCATAATCGCGGTTTGTGATGGATCGGACGGTGGCGATGTCGTTGGCGAAGAAGTTCCAGGCTTCGCAGCATCGGGTGACGATTTCCTCGCAGGTCTCG
>NZ_DSDD01000060.1:0-1699 GCF_011048875.1 Rhodovulum sp. | reverse complement strand
GTCGGCGCCTTGGACCACCGCCTCTATCTCGGCGAGGTGCTGGTAGTGGTAGCGCAGTGGCGACAGCGTCACCTCGGGTTCACCGGGCTCACCGTCTCGGAGGATCAGCAGCCCCTCGGCCGGGACACGTTCGGGCAGCACCTCACCGCGCAGGGCGGTGGCGGGCAGTGCCGAGAGCCGCGCGTGCAGCGCGGCGAGGATGGTTTCGCGAGGGGTGGGCATCGTGATCCCGGTTCTCCGGGACCGGCCCGGTTTCAGTGATCCCTGTCGCTTTTCGGGGCTGGCAGGTTCGCCAGCCGTCGCGGCAGGTCGGACCGGGCGTACAGGAAATCGATGATGATCACCTGCTCGGCGTCCTCGATGAAGACGATGAAATGCTGGCCCGCGCGCGCGAACCGAAGGTCCTCGGGCAAGTTCGGATCGATGAGGCGACGGCAATCCTGCGACATGGCTGTGCCTGCCGCGATATCGCGGCACACGGCGATCAGGTCTTCCTCATAGGCCGTCGCCTGTCGTGGCCCGAAGGTCTCCACCGTCCAGTTTGCAATGTCGATCAGCGAGACTTCCGCGCCCCGCGTCAGGCGCCAGGGTTTCGGCATCAGGACCGGGCGCGCGCAGCCGCAAAGGTTCGACGGATGGCGTCCTCACCGGAACCCTCGGCCAGATCGCCCCGGCACGCTTCGTCGAGACTCGAGATCAGCCGGGTCCGCAACTCGCCCAGCTCGCTCTCCTCGCGTTCGAGCAGCCGCAGACCCGCCCGCAGGGCTTCCGAAGCATTCTGGTAGCGCCCCGATGCGACCAGCCGGTCGACAAGGTCGGATTGGGTATCGGTCAGAACGACGTTTCGCGTGGCCATGCGGATCTCCATGCAGACCGTTAGCAATATATGCCAATGACGCCATCCTGTCGACCACCGCCGTTCAAAACCGGGTTTCGACCCACTTGGCCACGATCAGCCCCGGCACACCGTCCAATGCCCGGTCTGCATCCCGCGCAAGGTCCAGCCGCTTCGGCAGCTTGACCTGCGGCACCAGCAGGAAGATCGGCACCGTCGTGCGCCCGCGGCCAGTCTTCGACCGCGACGCGACGCCGAGCCCCCGGCTGTTCAGCCGTCCTTCGGCAACGAGCAGGCTCGGCCCGTGCGGCGATAGACGAAGCGCAGGCGCAGGCCACGGCGGCGCTCCCATTCGCCGGGCGTGATCCTGCCACCGCGCAGGGACTTGCCCGCGGCGGGCAGCGGGATCGCCAGCCAGAACCCATCTTTCGAGCGGATCAGCGGGCCTGTGTCGTGGGCGCTGACGATGACAGGCGCATTCGACCAGACCAGCGCCGCGGCGTTCAGGCTCTCGCCAGCCTTCGGATAGGTCTGGCTGCAGATCGAGTTTGCCAGCCGCCGCCCGAGCCCCGCACCGGTGATCTAGCCGCGCCAGGCGGTCTTCAGCCCGGTGCCCGCCTCGCGCATAGCGGCGGTGACGGCTTTCTCGCCCGCCTTCACCTCGGCGGCCATGGCGACGACGAGGTCCGGCGTGATGTCGAGTTTCAACTTCATCGCGGTCAGGCCGGGCACAGGTCGACGGTCCAGACGAGCCGCTCGCGGTCGCGGACGGGCTCGCCCTGGATGAGGAAGGCCTCGCCGTCGATCTCGATCCGGTCGCCGGGGCGCGGGCTCGCCACCTCGGAAAGGCGCAGATCCAGCCGT
>NZ_DSDD01000142.1:0-1730 GCF_011048875.1 Rhodovulum sp. | reverse complement strand
CGGGCAGGGCGACGGATGGCAGGCCAGCCTGAAGAGCTTTGCGTCGCGGCTGGCCTGGCGCGACCATTTCATGCAGAAGCTCGAGGACCAGCCCGGGCTGGAATGCCGCTGCCTGCACCCCGCCTATGAAGGGCTGCGCCCGCGCGCGCCCGACCCTGCGCGGCTGGCGGCCTGGGCGCGGGGCGAGACCGGGCTGCCCTTCGTCGATGCCTGCATGCGGTCGCTGATCGCCACGGGCTGGCTGAATTTCCGGATGCGCGCGATGCTGGTCTCGGTGGCCTCGTATCACCTCTGGCTCGACTGGCGCGCGACGGGGCCGCTCCTGGCCCGGATGTTCACCGATTACGAGCCGGGCATCCACTGGCCGCAGATGCAGATGCAGGCGGGCACGACGGGGATCAACCGGGTGCGCATTTACAACCCCGTCAAGCAGGGGCTGGAGCAGGACCCGACCGGCGCCTTCACCCGGGAATGGCTGCCCGAGCTGGCCGAGGTGCCGGACGCCTTCCTGCAGGAGCCCTGGCGCTGGAAGGGGGCGGGGCGGCTTCTGGGCCGCCGCTATCCGGCGCCGGTCGTGGACGTGGCCGCGGCGGGGCGGGCGGCGCGGACGGCGGTCTGGGCGGTGCGGGCGCGGGCGGGCTTTCACGACGAGGCGGCGCGGATCATGGACCGCCACGCCTCGCGCGCCGACCGCGCGGGCCGTTTCGTGAACGACCGGGCGCCCCTGCGGCCCCGCGGCGACGCGCGCCAGCTGAACCTCGATCTGTGAGCGGGAAGATGCGCCGCAAGGGCGACCTGCCCACCAAGACTTGCGCCAGCTGCGGGCGGCCCTTCGCCTGGCGGCGCAAATGGGCGAAGGACTGGGACCAGGTGCGCTATTGCTCGGACCGCTGCAGGATCAGGGGGGCCAGGAACGCTGGCTCTTCACCTCGGCCCAAAAGCCCTATATCATGAGACGACTCCGCACATGAGGACAACATGGCGCGCCCCAGGGTCGGCATCATCGGCAACAGCTACCTGATCGACGATCAGTATCCCGCGCACGCGGGCGGCACGATGAATTCCGAGGCCGTGGCCAAGGTGGCAGGCGCGCTGCCGCTCCTGATCCCGGCCGATCCGCGCTTTGTCTCGGTGCCTGACCTGCTGGATGCGTTCGACGGTTTCCTGTTCACCGGCGGGCGGCCGAACGTGCATCCCGAGGAATATGGCGAGGCCGCGACCGAGGCGCATGGCGCGTTCGACCGGGCGCGCGACGCGATCGCGCTGCCGCTGATCCGGGCGCTGATCGACCGCGGCCAGCCCTTCTTCGCGATCTGCCGCGGCTTTCAGGAGGTCAACGTCGCGCTGGGCGGTTCCCTGCATCCCGAGATCCGCGCCCTTCCGGGGCGGATGAACCACCGGATGCCGCCCGACGGCACGCTGGAAGAGAAATTCGCGCTGCGCCACAAGGTCACCTTCGCCGAGGGCGGGCTGTTCCACCGCCTGCTCGGCACGACCGAGGTGATGACCAACACGCTGCACGGGCAGGGGATCAAGACGCCGGGCGCCCGCGTGGTGATAGAGGGCTGGGCGCCGGACGGCACCCCCGAGGCGCTGCGCGTCGAGGGGGCGGCGGGCTTTGCCCTCGCGGTGCAGTGGCACCCCGAATACAAGGCCGCCTGCGACCCGGTCTCGCGCCCGTTATTCGAAGCCTTCGGGCAGGCGGTGGCGGACTGGGCGGCGGGGCAATG
>NZ_DSDD01000441.1:0-1737 GCF_011048875.1 Rhodovulum sp. | reverse complement strand
CGACCTCGATCTCGGGGCAATGGTGGCCATCGATTGCGAGACGATGGGCCTGAACCCGCATCGCGACCGGCTGTGCGTCGTGCAGCTTTCGGGCGGGGACGGCAATGCGCATATCGTGCAGATTGCGATGGGCCAGACAGAGGCACCGAACCTGACAAGGATGCTGGCCGATCCGGCGGTCCTGAAGCTGTTTCACTTCGGCCGCTTCGACATCGCCGCGCTGCTGAACGCCTTCGGCGTCGTGACAGCGCCGGTTTATTGCACCAAGATCGCCTCGAAACTGGTGCGGACCTATACCGACCGGCACGGGCTGAAATACCTGCTTCAGGAATTGCTGAACGTCGACATCTCGAAGCAGCAGCAAAGCTCGGACTGGGGGGCAGAGACGCTGAGTGCGGCGCAGCTTGAGTATGCCGCATCGGACGTGCTGCACCTGCATGCGCTGAAGGCCGCGCTGGACGGCATGCTTGCACGCGAGGGGCGGGCGGACATGGCGCGGGCCTGTTTCGACTTCCTGCCGATGCGGGCGCGTCTGGATCTTGAAGGCTGGCCCGAGATCGACATCTTTGCCCATTGAGCAACCCATGAACCGCGACACCTATATCTCCATCGGCCGCCGGGTGCTGACCGGCGAGGCCAGGGCGCTGGCCAGCCTGGCCGAAGCGCTGGATGAAAGTTTCACGGCCGCGGTCGAGCTGATCCTGGCCGCCGAGGGCCGGGTGATCGTCTCGGGCATGGGCAAGTCGGGCCATGTCGCGCGCAAGATCGCGGCAACCTTCGCCTCGACCGGCACGCCCGCGCATTTCGTCCATCCCGCCGAAGCGAGCCATGGCGATCTGGGCATGCTGGCCAAAGGTGACGCGTGCCTGGTTCTGTCGAATTCGGGCGAGACGCCGGAACTGGCCGATATCGTCGCCCATACCCGCCGCTTCGGGATCCCGCTGATCGGGGTGGCGGGACGCGCGGACAGCACGCTGTTGCGCCAGTCCGATGTCGCGCTGGCGCTGCCGCCCGCCGAGGAAGCCTGTCCGATGGGCCTTGCGCCCACCACCTCGACCACGATGACGCTGGCGCTGGGCGATGCTCTGGCCGTGGCGCTCATGGAGCATCGCCATTTCACACCCGAGAATTTCCGCGCCTTCCATCCCGGTGGCAAACTGGGCGCGCGGCTGTCGCGGGTGGGCGACCTGATGCATGTGGGCAATGAACTGCCGCTGGTAGCGGCGGGCACGCCGATGGCCGATGCCTTGCTGACCATGAGCCAGAAAAGCTTTGGCGTGGTCGGCGTCACCGGCAAGGATGGCACGCTTGCCGGTGTCGTGACCGATGGCGACCTGAGGCGGCACATGGTGGGCCTGCTGGATCGCCGCGTGGACGAGGTGATGACCGCCGATCCCCTGACCATCGGCCCCGGCGACCTCGCCGAAAAGGCCGTCGCAGTGATGAACGGGCGCAAGATCACCTGCCTGTTCGTGGTGGACGCCGGGGGTCGGCCGCAGGGCATCCTGCATATCCACGACTGCCTGCGCGCCGGGATCGCCTGAGGCATGGCCTCGCATGACAACGCCTATTCCCGGTTCATCGCGCTGGCCAAGATCGTTCTGCCGCTGGCCGCGCTGGGGATCCTGTCGACGCTGTTCCTGATCTCGCGGGACACGCCGTCCGGGGATGATCTGCCCTATTCCCGCGTCGCGGTTGACGAACTGATCCGCGAGCAGCGGATCGGTGCACCGAACT
>NZ_DSDD01000371.1:0-1762 GCF_011048875.1 Rhodovulum sp. | reverse complement strand
GGCCTCGGGGTCGGGGCTGCGCGGCGCGGTGACATGCGTCGGGGCGACGGGTTCGGGCGCGGCGGTCTGGACCTCGGGCGGCGCGGTCCATTCCTCGGCGAGGCGCGACAGCGCGGGCGGGGCGGCCGCAAGCGTCACCAGCGCAGCCCCCCCCTCGCCACCCCCGCCCCCGGGTGCGCCTTGCGGCCGGGCGACAAGGCCGAACGCCGCCAGATGCAGCCCCGCGGCCAGCGGCAGGAAGACCGACAACTCGGCCAGCCGTCTCATCGCGGCACCGTTTGCAGGCGCAACGCGCCCTGCCCCTCGGCCGCAAGCCGCGCCGTCAGCCTTGCCAGCGCCGCGGCCTCGACGCCTGCATCGGCGCGGATCACCAGCGGATGGACGGTATCGCGGGCGGCCAGCGCGGCAAAGACCGCCTCGCCCCGCGCCGCGCCATAGGCCAACGCCCCATCGCCGGACAGGTAAAGCGTGTCGCCCGCAACCGGATCCTGCGCCGCGGCCCGGGGCGGCGCGGCCTCGAAGGGTTCGGGGGGTGCGATCCGGGCGCTCATCAGGAAGAAGATCAGCAGCAGGAAGACCACGTTTATCATCGGAACGATGCTGTCGGCCCTGGCGCGCGGGGCGGGAGTGTCGAAGTCGAACATCGCCCCTACTCCACCAGCACCAGACCGGAGAAGCCCGCCCCTGCCAGCCCCTCCATCGCATCGACAAGGGCCTGGAGGTCAGCGCCGTCGCGCGGGCGGATCAGCACTGGATCGGCGGGGCTGTCGGTCAGCCGACCCAGCGCCGCGGCCAGGGCGGGCAGGTCCATCGCGACACCGTTCAGCCGCAGCCCGCCGGGCACCACCTCGACCAGCCGGGGCGGGCCCTGCCATCCCGCCGGGGCGGCGGTGGCCGGGGTCAGATCAAGCCCCGAAAGCGGGCCGAAACGGGCGGCGATCATGAAGAACACCAGCAACAGGAAGACCACGTCGATCATCGGCGTCAGGCTGGGGCGGCGGATGCGGCGGGGCCGATCGAAGGCGAACATCAGCGCGCCCCCCCGGCCAGGAACAGCCGCGTCGCCAGATCCTCCATATCGGCCCGGGCGCTGTCGGCGATGGCCTCGAACCAGGTGACGGCCATGGCGGCGGGGATCGCCACGGCCATGCCCGCGGCGGTGGTCAGCAGCGCCGCCCAGATGCCCCCGGCCAGATCGGACGGATCGGCAGCGGCGCCCGAGGATTCCAGCGCCTGGAACGCCTCGATCATCCCCATGACCGTGCCCAGAAGCCCCAGCAGAGGCGCGATCACCGAGATCAGTTCCAGCGCCCTTATCCCCGCGCGCGCCTCGGCCAGCAGGCGGCGGGCGATGCGGGTGGTCTCCTCGCGGGCCTTGGCCTCGGGCAGGCCCGCGCCCAGCGCCCCGATCGCCGCCCGCACCAGCCGGGCACGCAGCCCGACCCGACCCGCGACGATCGCCGCCGCCTCGTCGCGCGCGCCCTGTTGCCAGAGCGCGACGGCGCGTTCGGCGCGCTGGCCCGCAAAGGCGCCCAGCAGGGCAAGGCGCCACAGCTTCCACAGGATCAGCGCCAGCGTCGCCACCGACAGCGCCGCGATGGCCCAGATCGCCAGGCCGCCGCGTTCAAGGAACAGGGCGATCGCCTCCATCATCGACCTCCCTCCGCGCCCCGGAGCGCGGTGCATATCGCCTCCGGCCCCTCGGTCAGCGCCGCGGGGCCGGGCGAGAGGATCAGCGGCGCCTTGATCTCGTGGATGCGGC
>NZ_DSDD01000334.1:0-1769 GCF_011048875.1 Rhodovulum sp. | reverse complement strand
CTATCGCAACCTCTCGGAGGTGCGGGTCTGGGGGGTGGAGATCGAGGGCGAGTGGGACATCCGTCCCGACCTGCGCCTGAGCGGCGCGGCAAGCTGGCAGAAGGGCAATCAGCGCGCCAGCGCCGGGGGTGCCAAGACCCCGCGCACCCTGCCGCCTGCGACCGCCGTACTGGGGCTCAGCTGGGACGTTCCGGACAGTGCCTGGACCTTCGATGTGGTGGGCACTTTCGCGGCCGGGGTGACCGAAACGGCGAACCCGGACAACTTCAAGCCTGCGGGCTATGGCGTGATCGACGGCTTCGCCAGCTGGGACGTGACCGATCGCGCGGTGCTGAACCTTGGGGTCAAGAACCTGTTCGACAAACGGTATTTCCAGGCATCCGCCGCAGGCTATTCCGCGACCGCTCCGAACGCGAGGACGGCCCGCGCGAACCCGATCGAGTTGCAGACCGGGCCGGGGCGCGTCTTCACCGCCTCGCTCGAAGTGAAGTTCTGAGGCGTGACGGTCCTGCACGCCCTTGCGGCAACGCTGTCCCGGGCCGGTCGGCTGGCCCGGGCCGCTGCGTCAGGGCCGGATTGGTGGCGCGGCGCGGCGCTCTATGCGGCCGTGCTCGCGCTCAACTTCGTCGGTGTCTGGGTCTCGATCCGCCTGATCGCCTGGAACAAGGCGTTCTTCGATGCGCTGGGGGCGCTGGACGGGCAGACCGCCCTTCGCCAGGTGGGGGTGTTCTTCCTTCTGGTTTCCGCCTCGGCGGGATCGTGGCTTGCCGCCGACTGGCTGCGCAAGCGGCTCCTGATCCTCTGGCGCGGGCAGCTGACCGCGCAGGCGCTGGATCTGTGGCTCGGCGGCTGGGCCTATTGGCAGTTGCGCCCGGGTTTCGGGGCGGTGCCGGTCGAGAATCCCGACCAGCGCGTGGCCGAGGACTGCCGGAAATTCGTCGAAGGCCTGCTGGAATTCACCCTCGACCTGATCTCGGGCGCGGTGGCCCTCGTGTCCTTTGTCGCATTGCTCTGGTCCTTGTCGACCTTCGCCCTGCCGGCCTGTTTCGCGGGACAGGTCACGCTGGGCGGCCTGATGCAGTTGGCCTCGGCGTTCTCGCAGGTGACGACGGCGCTCAGCTGGTTCATCTTCTTCAACCGCGATCCGGCTGGCTTCGTCGCGGTCTGCGAGCGGCTGGATGGCCTGATGGCCGCCGCCCGGGCCCCGGCACCGCTGCCAGGCGCACCGCAGGCCATCCTGCGGACGGCGTCGCCCGACGGGGCGCTGCACTTGCAGGGACTGCGGCTTGCGACGCCCGATGGCCGCTGGCTGCCCGCATTGCCCGATTGCACGATCCGGCCCGGTGCACGCGTCTGGAACTCGGGCGCCTCGGGCGAGGGCAAGACCACGCTTCTGGCTGCGATCGGCGGCATCTGGCTCTCGGGCGAGGGGCGGATCGCGGTGCCCGAGGCGCGGTTCCTGACGCTTCCTGCAGGCGCGCCCGTCTTCGCCGAAGGTCTGGCGGCGGCCGCCTGCTATCCCGAGGACCCGGCGACGCAGGGATCGGCCAAGCTGAATGCCGTCCTGACGCGTCTCGGCCTCGGTCATCGCCTCGATACTGCGGATGAGGCGGCGCTTTCGGGGCTCTCGATGGGCGAACGCCAGAGGCTGGGCCTTGCCCGTGCCGCGCTCCTGCGCCCGGACTGGCTGGTGATGGACGAAGCCACCTCGGCGCTCGATCCTGCCTTCGAGGCCGACCTGATGACTTGGCTTTCCGCCGAACTGCCCG
>NZ_DSDD01000184.1:0-1770 GCF_011048875.1 Rhodovulum sp. | reverse complement strand
GGCGCGATGCTGAGCCAGCGCAACCTGTTGTCCAACGCCCGGACGCTGGTCGATCTGTGGCGCTTCACCGAACGGGATGTGCTGCTGCACGCCTTGCCGATCTTTCACACCCATGGGCTGTTCGTGGCCAGCAATGTGGTGCTGCTGTCGAGCGGGCAGATGATCTTTCTGCCGAAATTCGACATCGAGCAGGTTTTCGCCATGCTGCCCCGGGCAACGGCGATGATGGGCGTTCCGACCTTCTACACCCGGTTGCTGGACGATCCGCGGCTGGGGCGCGGGACGGTCGGGCATATGCGGCTGTTCGTGTCGGGCTCTGCCCCCCTGCTGGCCGAAACCCATCATGCGTGGTCCGAGCGCACGGGCCATGCCATCCTCGAACGCTATGGCATGACCGAAACCAACATGCTGACCTCGAACCCCTATGACGGCGCGCGCAGGCCCGGAACGGTGGGCCTGCCCCTGCCCGGCGTCGAGCTGCGCATCACCGACCCGGAGACCGGCGCCGCGCTTGCGCAGGGCGAGACCGGCATGATCGAGGTGCGCGGGCCGAACGTGTTTCAGGGCTATTGGCAGATGCCCGAAAAGACCGCCGCCGAGTTCCGCCCCGACGGCTATTTCACCACCGGCGATCTGGGGCTGATCGACGATCAGGGCTATGTGCAGATCGTCGGCCGGGCCAAGGATCTGATCATCTCGGGCGGCTACAACGTCTATCCCAAGGAGGTCGAACTGCTACTGGACGAGATGCCGGGCGTTCTGGAAAGCGCGGTGATCGGCCTGCCCCATCCCGATCTCGGCGAGGCGGTGGTGGCCGTCCTGGCCGCAAGCGGCGCAGGGCCGGACCTGCCCGCGATCCGCGCCGCGCTGTCCGACCGGCTGGCGCGCTACAAGCAGCCCCGGGAATATGTCGTCCTGCCCGAATTGCCGCGCAACGCCATGGGCAAGGTCCAGAAGGCCGAGTTGCGCAAGACCCATGCCGACCTGTTCAGGGAGACCGCCCGATGACCGAGACCCGCGCCGTCATCTTCCAGGCCCCCGGCGGACCCGAGGTGCTGAAACTTGTCCAGCGCCCCGTCGGCGACCCCGGCCCGGGCGAGGTCCGCACCCGTCACCATGCCTGCGGGCTGAACCATATCGACATCTGCCAGCGTTCCGGCGTCTACCCGATGCCCCTGCCCCAGGTTCTGGGCATGCAGGGCGCGGGCGTGGTCAAGGCCGTGGGCCAGGGCGTCACGCATCTGGCGACCGGCGACCGCATGGCCTATGCCGCCACGCCTCCGGGCGCCTATTGCGATGTTCGCGTGATGTCGGCCGCGCAGGTTTGCCGCCTGCCCGATGGAATCGACTTCCGCACTGCGGCGGCGATGGTGCTGCAGGGGTTGACGGTGCACTACCTGTTCCACCGCACCGTGCCGCTGAAATCGGGCGATACGGTCCTTTTCCACGCCGCGGCCGGGGGCGTCGGGCTGATCGCCTGCCAATGGGCGCGGGCAATGGGCATCCGGCTGATCGGCACCGCGGGCACGGAGGAGAAATGCGCGCTTGCGCGCGACCATGGCGCCGCCGAGACGATCAATTACGAGCGCGAGGATTTCGTCGTCCGCGTGCGGGAACTGACCGAGGGTCGCGGCGTCGATGTGGTGATGGATTCGATCGGCGCGGCGACCTTCGAACGCTCGCTCGACTGCCTGCGGCCCGTGGGCATGATGATCAGTTTCGGCAATGCCTCGGGCAAGGTGCCGCCCTTCGACCTGGGCATCCTGGGCG
>NZ_DSDD01000005.1:0-1774 GCF_011048875.1 Rhodovulum sp. | reverse complement strand
GGCGCAAAGCCCCGCGGATCGACCGCGACGGCGGCGGGCGCGGTGTTCAGGTTCACCCCGATCCCGATCGACAACCGCCCGACACGCCCCCCGGCCCCGTCCGATTCCAGCAGGATGCCCGCCAGCTTGCCGCCCCGCAGCAGCACGTCATTGGGCCATTTCAGCGCGATGGCCGCGCGGTCGTCCACATAGGCCGTGAGCGTCGCGTAAAGCGCGTAGGAGGCGACGAAGGAGTAAAGCGCCGCCTGCGCAGGGGCGCAGCCCGGATCCATCACCAGCGTCGCCGACAGGTTGCCCTCGGGCGCGTCCCAGGCCCGGCCGCGGCGACCGATTGCGGCACTCTGGCGGCGCGCGACGATCCAGGTCGGGCGCGGCAGGGGCGCGCGGCGGCGTGCCTCGGCCATGGTGCTGTCGACCTCGTCGAGCAGGATCAGGTCGTGGCCGGACGGCCAGTGCCAGCCGCCCCGCCCCGGGCCGGGCTCAGTTGACAAGGGTCTGCGCCGCGCTCAGTGCCAGCCTCTCGACCCCGAACAGGTTGACAACCCCCGCCACCATCGCGAAGGCCGACACCATCAGGAAGCCCCACAGCACCGGGGGCATCGCCCCGTCCAGCCGCGCCTCGCCCTCCTCGCCGAAATACATGAAGAAGACGATGCGCAGGTAGTAGAACGCCCCCACGACCGAAGCGATCACCCCCGCCACGGCCAGCCAGACCAGCCCCGCATCAACCGCCGCGCGCACCACATAGAGCTTGCCGAAGAAGCCCACCAGCGGCGGCACGCCCGCCAGGCTGAACAGCAGCACCAGCATCGCCAGCGCCTTGGCCGGTTCGCGCGAGGCGAACATGTTCAGGCTTCGGATATCGGTCACGGGCTGGCCGTCCTTGTGCATCGACAGGATGAAGGCGAAGGTGCCCACGCTCATGGTGATGTAGATCGCCATGTAGACCAGCATCGCCTGCACACCCAGTTGCGTGCCCGCCGCCAGCCCCATCAGCGCGTAGCCCATATGCGCGATCGAGGAATAGGCCATCAGCCGCTTGATGTTGCGCTGCCCGATCGCCGCGACCGCGCCCAGCGCCATCGACAGCAGGGACAGCACCGCGATCACCTGCCCCCAGTCGCCCGGAACGGTGCCGAACGCCTCGTGCAGGACGCGGGCGAACAGCGCGATTGCGGCCATCTTGGGCGCGGTGGCGAAGAAGGCGGTCACCGGTGTCGGCGCCCCCTCATAGACATCGGGCGTCCACATGTGGAAGGGCACGGCCGAGACCTTGAAGGCGAGCCCGGTGATCAGGAAGACCAGCCCGATCAACAGGCCCAGTGGCATCTCGCCTCCCTCGATGGTCGAGAGGATGCCCGCGAACAGCGTCGTGCCCGAATAGCCATAGATCAGCGAGGCGCCGTAAAGCAGCAGGCCCGAGGACAGCGCGCCGAGGACGAAATATTTCAGCCCCGCCTCTGTCGATTTCAGGCTGTCGCGCCGCATCGCCGCCACGATATACAGCGTCAGCGATTGCAGTTCGAGCCCCATGTAAAGCGTCATCAGGTCGGCGGCCGAGACCATCAGCATCATGCCGACCACGGCCAGCGTGATGAGGATGGGGAACTCGAACATCAACGCGCGCGAGCGGCGCAGGTGTTCCGTGCTCATCAGCAGGACGGCACCGGCCGAGACCAGGATCACCACCTTGGCAAAACGCGCGAACGTGTCGTCGACGATGGCACCGCCGAAGCCGCTGCGCGTCTCGCCCGCGCTCATCCCCAGCCAGACG
>NZ_DSDD01000108.1:0-1784 GCF_011048875.1 Rhodovulum sp. | reverse complement strand
TCCGCTTTCCGCGGGGTGCCGGTCGGGTTCGGCCGTCACGCGGCCTGCGTGGCGGCGGTCAGCGGGGCGCCGGTGCGCAGGGCCTCGACCAGCGCGGCATCGCCCGGGCCGATGGCGGCGACCGGCACGTCGAAGCGGGTATCGCGCAGGATCAGGGCGGTCTCGGCCGCAGCGGGAAACGGACCGCTTGGGTCGCGGCCGGGCCGGTTCGCGGCCCAGATGGACACCGCCGGATGGGCAAGCCGCAGCACCTGCACCGAGGGGTGAAGGCAGAGCCGCAGGCGGGACGGATCGGCCCCGACCAGCGCAGCGGGCGGCAGGGGGGG
Organism: Rhodovulum sp.; assembly: GCF_011048875.1. Taxonomy (NCBI): domain Bacteria; kingdom Pseudomonadati; phylum Pseudomonadota; class Alphaproteobacteria; order Rhodobacterales; family Paracoccaceae; genus Rhodovulum; species Rhodovulum sp. The sequence continues at coordinate 1,458 of NZ_DSDD01000108.1, read as the reverse complement.
CCGGTCGGCGGCACGGAAGGCAAGGCCGCGGGCATGCTCGATCCGGGCGATGTCGGCCAGGTAGGGATGGGCCGCCAGCGGCGGGAAGGTCTCCAGAAACCCGGGCAGGTCCGCGCCCCAGGCCGGCAGCACCGGCGAGCGCGGCCGGTGGGTTTCCGCAAAGACCCGGGCCATCGCGCGGAAGAAGTCTTCGCCGAGCAGCCGCCGGATCACCGGGAAGCGGGCGGCCAGCGCGTCGATCAGGCCGATGGCGACATTGTTGCGGTAGACCGCGAAGCGGCGCGCGGCCTCGTCCGGCATCTTGGCGGTCAGGCCCGGCGGCAGCGTGCCGTCCCGCAGCCCGGCGGCGAAGCGGGCGGTGAAGTCAGGATGCGTGCGCAAGGCCCTGCCCCCCGCCATCCAGGATCGCCTGCGCCCGGTCGGCCTCGGCAGCGAGCACGGGCCAGTCGGGCACGTCGTTGTCCCACTCGACCAGCGTGGGCCGGGGACCGATGCGCGCGATCACCTCGGCGTAAAGCGTCCAGACCGGGTCGGCGACGGCGCTGCCATGGGCGTCGATCAGCAGCGGGCCGGAGGGCAGATCCTCGCTGTCATGGCCGCCCAGATGGATCTCGCCCACCCGATCCATCGGGAACGCGTCCAGATAGGCCCGCGGATCGGTGCGGTGATTGCTGGCCGAGACGAAGACGTTGTTGATGTCGAGCAACAGCCCGCAGCCGGTGCGGCGGCTGATCTCGGACAGGAAGTCGGCCTCGGGGATCGTCGATTGCGCGAACAGGACTTAGGTCGCGGGGTTTTCCAGCAGCATGCGCCGCCCCAGCGCCTGTTGCACCGCGTCGACATGGTCGCAGACGATGGCCAGCGTTTCCCCGGCATAGGGCAGCGGCAGCAGGTCGTTGAGATACTCGGCCCCGTGGCTCGACCAGGCGAGATGCTCGGAAAAGCTCTCGGGCTGGTAGCGGTCGATCAGTGCCCGCAGACGCGCAAGGTGATCGGCATCGAGCGGACCGGCCCCGCCGCTGAACAGCGACAGATCAAGGCCAAGCGACGCCTCGGCCCGGAGATCGGGGCGGGTCGTGGGTGTGATGTCCATCGCGGCAAGCCAGCGGGTGATGTCCTGTGCCACCTCGTCGAGGAAGGCGGGCGCGGCGGGGTCCGATGCGCCCAGCGTCACGGCGGTGGGCAGGCACAGGAGCACCGGCAATCGCACCGGCGGCAGGGCGAGCGTCGCGGGGCCGCTGGCGGTCAGGAGCAGGTCGAAGCCGACGACAAGCTGGCATGCCCGCCAGCGTCTCGCCCGCGCCGCTGCCCGTGACCAGCGCGGCGTGCAGCGCGGCAAGATGGGCCGCCAGCGGGCGCGGCTTGCCCGGCGCCCCGGCAAGGTCCGCGATGTCGATCGGGGCGGCGATGTCGAGTTGCGGGGTGACCGGGGCGGGATAGCGGACCCACCCGGTGGCG
>NZ_DSDD01000185.1:0-1794 GCF_011048875.1 Rhodovulum sp. | reverse complement strand
TTCCAGAGGCGTCGTGAGCAAGTCGAACCCGCGGGTCGATCGCGAAGCCGAGACGCAGAACCTGCGGCTCAGTTGGGATTACGCGCCTCTCGACTCGGACCTCGTCGATCTGTCGGTGCTGCTCTACGCCAACTGGCTGGACATCACCGAAGATGGCGTTTCGGTGCCCCGGCGGGACAAGACGAGCTATGACACGCTCGGCTTCGAGATCACCAACCGATCGACATTCGACCTCGGCGTGCCGGTCGATGTCGTCTATGGCTTCGAAGTGCTGCGCGACACCCAGAAGGGGGTGCGCAACGGGGCGCCGCGCCCTGCCTTCCCCGATGCCGAGGCCACGACCTACGGTGCCTTCGCCGAGGCCACGGCCGCGGTCGGCGACCGCCTCGACCTGATCGCGGGGTTGCGCCTGGACCGCTACGAACGAGAGCCGGACGATCCCGCGCTCAGGGACGTGAGCAAGGATTTCGTTTCGCCGCGGATCGGCTTCAGCTACCGGCCGAGCGACTCGTGGCAGGTCTATGGCAACCTGGCGCGCGCCTTCCGCGCGCCGTCGCTGACCGAGCTTTACAGCAGCGGGCTGCATTTCCCGGGCAGCCCCGTCGGCTTTCCGCCTGACAACTTCTTCATGCCGAACCCGGACCTCAAACCCGAGGAGTCGACGCAGGTGGAACTTGGCGCGCGGTTCGAACGCGGCGGGATCTGGCGTGCGGGTGACCGGTTGGCCTTCTCGGTCAACGCCTATTACGCCGATGTGGACAACTACATCGAGCGGGTCGTGAACATCAAGGCCGGCACCACGAGTTCCGGCAATGTGGACGCCGAGTTGTGGGGCTTCGAGGCGGAACTGGACTATGACGCCCGCACCTGGTTCATGGACGCGGGACTCGGCCTCGCGCGCGGCCAGCGCGACAACGGCAACTGGCTGGGGTCGATCCCGCAGGACCGGCTGACCGCCACTCTCGGACTGCGGCCGTGGGAAGGGTGGGAACTCGGGGCGCGTGCCACCTTCGCGGCCCGGCAGGACCGCGTGCCTGCGGCAGGCACGCCCGGCGACGGTTACGAGCTGCTCGATCTCTACGCGACATGGGCGCCGCAGAGCGGTGCCCTTGGCAGCATGGTCCTGCGGGCGGGCATCGACAACGTGTTCGACCGGAACTACACGATCTATCCCAACGGTCTGGCGCAGACGGGCCGCAGCTTCAAGGTTTCGGCCACGTTCACGTTCTGACGCCGCGTTGGGGCGACACGGGAAAGGGGCGGTGCATGGCACCGCCCCTTCATCATTCGATCCTGACCGAAGCTGGCTGGGGGCTTCGCGTGGCTGGCCTGTGGGTTGAAAGGCCGGCTGCGAGCGGACCTGGCTGGCGTTCGGGCCTCAGGCGGCCTTGCTGTCCCCTTTGAAATGGCCGCACCAGTCGTCGGACTTGACGACCGGCCACAGGCCACGGGCATCGGCCTCGGGCTGCGAGACCGGCGGGTTGAAGCGGCAGAGGCCGGCGCCTTCCAGGGTCTTCGCCGAGTTGGCCGCGTGATCTTCGAAGAATGCGCAGCTCGCGCACGTGGTCGTGGACATCTTAATCTCCTTCGCTTGGGACGCCATCCAGCCGTGGCGTCACCTGTATGATATAGCTTCAGCTTGCCGAAAAGGCAAGAAATTTTGCAATTAAATCATATAGTTGAGTGATTCTGTCGGGATTGCTTTCATGACCGTTTGACTCGGAATTCCAGCCTTGAGCGCGGACGCCCCCACAAAGTCAAACCGTGACTGAATATTTTCGGGCGGTCGCTTGA
>NZ_DSDD01000280.1:0-1814 GCF_011048875.1 Rhodovulum sp. | reverse complement strand
CCAAGGGCACGTCGATCGAGGTGACGACCAGCGGCCCCGAGGCCGACCGGCTGGCCGATGCGCTTGCCCGCCTCGTTGCGGATCGCTTCGGCGAAGACATGTGACCCGGCCGAATCCCCAAGAGGCCGCTGCGGCCCGATGAACGGCTCCCGCCGCGCGTCCTGCCGGGGCCGTGATGCGTGATACCGGCCAGGGCGTCGACGCGCGACCGGTTGACGGCGGCCCTTACGAGTCGCGGCTGCTGTCCTATGCCAATTCCTTCACGAATCCGGTGCAGATCCGCACGATCCGGACGATGGAATTCATGACCGGCAAGCTGCGCCTGCTGCGCCTGATCCGACGGTTCGAGGCGATGGGCCCGCCCGAGGGTCAGCTGTTCTGGAAACAGGCGCTTGACGTTATGGGGATCGAACTGCGCACGCCGCCCGCGCAGATCGCCAACATCCCGCCCGAGGGGCCGCTGGTCGTCGTGGCCAACCACCCGCATGGTCTGGTCGACGGCATGGTTCTGGCCGAACTGATCGGTCGGGTGAGGACCGATTACAAGATCCTGACCCGCTCGCTTCTGACCGGGGTGAGCGAGGTCGCGGATTTCTTGATCCCGGTGCCCTTTCCGCACGAGACCGATGCGCTGGAGCGTAATCTCGACATGCGTCGCCGGGCGATGGCGCATCTGGCCCGGGGCGGTGCGATCGCGCTGTTTCCCTCGGGCGTGGTCGCCTCGTCGCAGACGATGTTCGGCCCCGTGATCGAGGCCGAGTGGAACCCCTTCACTGCCAAGATGATCCAGCGCTCGGGTGCGGATGTGGTGCCGATCCGCTTTCCGGGAGCGAATTCGCGCTGGTACCAGATGGCAGCCCAGATCTCGCCGACGCTGCGCCAGGGGCTTTTGCTGCATGAGGTCTGCCATGCGCTGAACCGGCCGCAGGCGCCAGTGATCGGCCCGGCCATCGGCCGCGACGAGATCGAGCCCTGGGCGGACAACCCGCGCGGCTTCATGGCCTGGCTCAGGGAGCGCACGCTGGCGCTGGGCTGAGGCGTGATCCGGTTGAGCGCCTGCGGCGCACGCCTTCTGGCACTTCGTGCGGTTTTTCGGGTATTTTCCCCAAGAAGAAGAGGCTGTGCCGGGGGGCAATCAGCGGGTCGGCACCGGGATTTCGCCGCGATAGTCGTAGAAGCCGCGCTGGGTCTTGCGGCCCAGCCATCCGGCCTCGACATATTTGGTCAGCAGCGGGCAGGGGCGGTATTTCGTGTCCGCAAGCCCGTCATGCAGCACGTTCATGATTGCCAGGCAGGTGTCGAGCCCGATGAAATCGGCCAGTTCCAGCGGCCCCATCGGGTGGTTCGCGCCCAGCTTCATCGACTGGTCGATCGACTTGACCGAGCTCACGCCCTCGTAGAGCGTATAGACCGCCTCGTTGATCATCGGCATCAGGATGCGGTTGACGATGAAGGCGGGGAAGTCCTCGGCCGGCGCGGCGGTCTTGCCCAGCCGTTCGACCACGGCCTGAAGCGTGGTGTAGGTCGCCTCGTCGGTGGCGATGCCGCGGATCAGTTCCACCAGCTGCATCACCGGCACCGGGTTCATGAAATGCAGGCCCATGAACCGTTCCGGCCGGTCGGTGCGGCTGGCCAGACGCGTGATCGAGATCGAGGAGGTGTTCGAGGTCAGGATCGTTTCGGGCCGCAGATGCGATTGCAGATCCTCGAAGATCGCGATCTTGACGGTTTCGCGTTCGGTCGCGGCCTCGATGATCAGGTCCGAGGGGCCGAGTTCGCTCAGCGTCGTTGTCGTCGCGATCCGGGCGAGGGCT
>NZ_DSDD01000457.1:0-1826 GCF_011048875.1 Rhodovulum sp. | reverse complement strand
GGACATCCGGCTTGCCGGTCCGCTCGGAGAAGGCCTCCGGCTGCTGGCGGGCATAGGCCATGGCCTGCCGCGTCAGGTCGGTGATCGAGTCGACGAAAACGATCCGCTTCCGGGCAAGGAAGTCCTCGATGCCGGTGCCGAGATACTGCTGCTGCAGCCAGGCGTGATACTCGGCGCCGTACCAGGACTGCGGATGCTGCGCGGGGTCAGGCCCGCCGATCAGCACGGCAAGGTCGCGGAAATCGGTGAAGCTGCGCACCGGGATCGAATCCCCGCGCCAGTCCTGCACCGATTTCATGCCCGCTTCGAGATCGAGGCAGACGGTCTCCTCGGCCGGCAGGGATTTGAGGAGCGTCGTCTTGCCGACGCCGGGCGGGCCGAAGATGGCGAGCGACGTCTTGTTCTCGGCGGCCGAGAGGCGTTCGTCAGCGGTGATGATGCGGAAGGCCATGGGGTTCTCCGGGATTGCGTTCAGGGTGCGCGGCGGCGGGGGTGACCGGGTGCCGAAGGGGAACCTGCCCGGCGTTGCCGCTCGGGCGTCCCGCCGCCGCGCGTCACCGGTCTCGAGCCTCGAGCCGGAAGACGGGTTTGCCGGTGGTCTCGCTGCGCGCGTCCGCGAAGCCCTCGCGCATCGCCGCGGGCCATGCACCGTAACGCCGCTCGGGCACGCGATAGGCGATCTCGAGATACTCGGTCGGGTCGTCGCCGGCGGCGCGGATGCGCTCGGCCATGGCGGCGAGCCGGTCCTGATCCCAGGAAACCTTCTTCGGCAGATCCGCGACGATCACGACACCCTCGTCCTCGACCCGAACGGTGCCGCTGGTCTTGCCCTGAGCGGTCCGCACGGCCGCGACGGCGGCGTCGTAGCGCTGTGCAATGCCGGCCTCGAGCCGGTCGCGCAGCCGCTTGACGCGGGCGGTCTCGGCGAGCGCCGTCGTCTGCAGATCCAGCAGCATCTCGGGCGGCAGCGCCGCGATGTCGCCGATGGCGAGCTCTCCTAGATCGTCGAAGCGGGGGGCATTGTCGGGGTGCGGCATGGCGGGGTCTCCGTTGGAATGAAATGGCTGGGCCATCACGCGGCGCGCTCTTCGAGGAGCAGCGTCGAGAGCGAGGCAGTGGCGGCCTTGGGTCTGGGCCGGGCGACGGCGATGTAGGCGAAGCGATCCGGGCCCACGCGCTCCTGCACGAGGTGGACGAGGCCCTTCTCGAAAGCGCCAAACGCGGCCTGACCGAGATCGGCAAGCTGACGGCGCTCGGGCTCGTGCAAGGTCGAAATCACCGGCGTGACGTCGATCCCGAGAAAGCCGCGGTGATACTCGATCCGGGCGCCAGCCTCGGCCTGTGCGATCCAGGCGTAGAGCTCGACATCGGTGAGCTTCGGCGTTGCCACGCGGGCGCCGATTGGGGTTGCGGCGACCATCAGCACAGCCGCGCAGTCCGCTGGTGCGTTGCACCATGACTAGAGGCCCGCGCCGGGTCCGCGGTCAGACGGCGGGGCGTGTGACCGACGCGCGCGACGGCTTCGCTGATCTTGAGCGCAAGCTGAAGCTGGCTCTGCTCGAAGGCCTCGATGTCGGCGAGCCGATAGAGCACGCGCCCGCCGAGCTCGAGGAAGGCCGGTCCCTGGCCGCCGTAGCGCCAACGCTCGAGCGTCCGATGGGAGATTCCCCAGCGCCGGGCCAGCTCTTTCTGGTTCAGGCAATGCCTCTGCAGTATCCGTCTTGATCAAGCGGTTTTTTCAACCCAAGTCCGGTCGGCTTTGACAAGCGCGTTTGCCATTTCGATGAGCTTGCGCATGATGACAACGATAGCGACCTTGGCGGGTT
>NZ_DSDD01000019.1:0-1836 GCF_011048875.1 Rhodovulum sp. | reverse complement strand
CGATGCCGCTGGAGGTGATGCTGCGGGTCTGCTTCCTGCAGAACTGGTATGCCCTGAGCGACCCGATGGCCGAGAAGACCCTTTACGACAGCGAGGCAATGCGCCGCCTTGCCGGGATCGAACTCGGCGACGACCGCATCCCCGACGAGACCACCATCCTGAAGTTTCGCCATCTGCTGGAGCGGCACGGGCTGACCGAGGCGATCTTTGCGGATGTGAACACGCAGCTCGCCGACAAGGGGATCACGCTACGCTCGGGCACGTTGGTGGATGCCACAATCATCGACGCACCGTCCTCGACAAAGAACAAGGCCAGGGCGCGCGACCCCGAGATGTCATGCGCAAGGCCCCGAAGGGTGGCACGCTGCATCCTCTCGACGAACAGGCCAACCGCATCATCGCCATGCTGCGCGCGAAGCTCGAGCATGCGTTCCGGGTGATCAAGCGTCAGTTCGGCCACATGAAGACCCGCCATCGCGGCCTCGCCAGGAACCGCGCCCAGCTCTTCACCCTGTTCGCGCTCGGCAACCTGTTCCTGGTGCGACGGAGGCTGATGGCATGAGGACGAGTCTGCCCGATACCCGCCAGACCGCCCGTCTGGCGGGCCTGAAAACACGAAACGAGCCACAAAACTCCGTCTCGCAGCGGCCGAAGCGCTCAGGTAGCCATCTCGGCGCTGCCGAAGCCGTTTATCAGACGTTCCCAAAGAGTGGCCGAAGTAGTTTTTTGGGCTGTCAGCGTTGCCTGCGAACTCCCACACCAACGGCCATCGGTGGGTTTCACCCACCCTACGGCCCTTGGCACGCTTGCGCCGGGCCGATCCTTGCCGGATCGACCTGTGCGGACTATCCTCGCCACACAGGCCCCGGCCGCGCGCCCCGGAGACCGCCCATGCGCCTTGCCTTGACGCTCTGCACCGTCCTTGCCCTGACCGCCTGCGTCCCCGTCGGCCCCCATGACGCCCCCGGCGCGATCCGCACCTTCCGCGGCAACCTCGTGGTCCCCGACGCGCGCGCGCCCGGCCAGTTCGAGGTGTTCGTCCGGGCGGGCGACTCGGGGTCCGACCTCTGGTGCGCGGCGTCGGAATTCGCCGAGCGCAAGCTGCGTGTGCCGGTCAACCGGCGCATCTATCTCGTCACGCCCCGCGGTCCCAGCCAGACCCGGCCCGGCCGCGAGAGCGCCGTCTTCACCGTCTCGCCGGAGGCCGCGCTGCTCGACGCCGCAAGGGACCTGCCCGACAGCTTCTCGATGGACGTCACCCGGGCCGGACGGAATTTCCTGCCGCTCCATGGCCGCATCGCCTGCCGGCCGATCCTCGACCTGCCCTTCGAGTAACGCGGCCCGCATCCCGCGCGGGTGCGGCCCGCCGAGGCCACGCAAAGCGCCTTGCCGGGCTGGCCGGTGCATCCGATAGATGAGGCCGGATGGTTCAGGCCGGAAGACGGGGACGGGAATGAGACCGGGACGCAGGAACCTGATTACGGATGTCGCGGGGCTGAAGGTCGGCCAGGCCGTGGATGCGCGGGTGAAGACCGGCGTCAGCGTGCTGGTGGGCGACATGCCCTTCGTCGCGGGGGTGCATGTCATGGGCGGTGCGCCGGGCACGCGCGAGACCGATCTGCTGGTGCCCGAGCGGCTGGTGCAGCGGGTGGATGCGCTGGTGGTGGCGGGGGGCTCGGCCTTCGGGCTGGATGCGGCCTCGGGCGTGGCGGACGGCCTGCGCGCGATGGGGCGGGGGTTCGAGGTGAGGGGGCAGCGCGTGCCCATCGTGCCGGGCGCGATCCTGTTCGACCTGCTCAATGGCGGCGACAAGGACTGGACGGAAAACCCCTATGG
>NZ_DSDD01000268.1:0-1838 GCF_011048875.1 Rhodovulum sp. | reverse complement strand
GTTTCTCGCAACGACCTGCGGCAAAGGGCATGCAATACTCGGGATGATCTTCCTGGTCGAAACCGACAAGCAAGGCCAGGGAGGGCGCGAGCGGTCTTGCGACCCAAGCGTCCGGAAGAAGATAGCGTTGCTCCATGCATGCCGCTCCGCTGTGCGGCGCCATGGAGGCGCCTTTGATTAATTCCAAGTTGTCAACCTGCCTTTTCAGTCAGGTCTTGCCTTTTTATATGGTCAAATCGACGCAGAGGCAAATGCCTATGACAAGGAATCGCGGGTTCCGTTACGGCCGTTTACGATCAGCGACGCGAAGGAGCCGTACATGACCGCCGAACTTGCCCCGTCGATCATCGCGGGGGTGCCGCTTCCGGTGGTGTTGATCGATCGCAGCGAACGCGTGCAGGCAATGAATGCGCCCGCCACGCAGCTTTTCGGCGCGGCGGGTGCGGGGCGGCATTACATCACGGTTCTGCGCCAGCCTGCGCTGCTGGACTGCGTCGAAGAGGCGTTGCGCCTGCGCCAGTCTCGCAAGGTGTGCTACCTGACCACCGAGGTCGCACGCGAGGTCACCTACGAGGTTACCGCAAACCCGCTGGGCCCCGATGGCGATTCGGGCGTCGTTGTCGTCTTCACCGACGTCACCGAACGCGAGCAGATGGGTCAGATCCGGCGCGATTTCGTGGCCAATGTCAGCCACGAGTTGAAGACGCCGCTGACCGCGCTGCTGGGCTTCATCGAGACACTTCAGGGGCCCGCACGGGACGATGCCGCGGCGCGTGGGCGCTTTCTCGAGATCATGGGACGCGAGGCGAAGCGGATGAACCGGCTGGTCAGCGACCTTTTGTCGCTCAGCCGGGTCGAGGCCGAGGAGCGCATGCGTCCGGGCGCGCGGGTGGATGTCGCCGCGCTGTTGCGCAGTTCGGTTCAGACCCTGCGCCCGCTTGCCTCTGATTCGGGGGTCGAGATCGCCCTCGAAGGCGCGGACAGTCCGGTCCATGTGCTGGGTGATCCCGACCAGCTCACCCAGGTTTTCCACAACCTGATCGAGAACGGCATCAAATATGGCGGATCGGGTGGCAGCCTCGTGGTGCGCATGACGCAAAGCGAGCGCGAACTGGCGTTCCGCGGTCCCGGCGTGCAGATCGACGTGATCGACCATGGCGAAGGCTTCGACCCGGTGCATATCCCGCGGCTGACAGAACGGTTCTACCGGGTCGACAGCCACCGCTCGCGCGAGATGGGCGGCACGGGGCTTGGCCTTGCCATCGTCAAGCATATCGTGAACCGTCACCGCGGCCGGTTCCGGATCGAGAGCGTCGAGGGCAAAGGCAGCACCTTCACCGTCTTCCTGCCGGTCGGCTGACCGGCGCCCGGGGGGCAGGAAGCCGTCGCGGCGTCCCACGCCGCACAGTCCTCCCAAGCCTACATATCGAAGTCCGATAATCAGTATTATGTAAAGTTAATCTGTTGCCGACGCCTCTCGATACTCGGTCCCAACAGATAGCCATACCGAGCATATTCAAAGTGAAATCAGTTGCCTGTCTCGCAATCTTCACGTCGACCGAGCCCCACCCCGATTTTGGCGTGCCCCGCCGTCATCGTCGCGACGACCAAAGCGCCACCGCAGCGGCGCCGAACCGGCGAACCGGCATGTGGCATGCGCGGCGACGGGCGCTGCCTCTCGACATGCCGGGGAAGCCTGGTGTAAACATCCGGATCGTCCGGGGATTGCGGCGCCCGGAGGTTCTGGCGGATCATCTCGACGACCTTGACCCGCGAACCCCGAGCTTCCGCGTTCCCGCATTCACGGAGGTGCCATGCCACTCGAGCATCTCAAGACC
>NZ_DSDD01000366.1:0-1843 GCF_011048875.1 Rhodovulum sp. | reverse complement strand
CGCCGCGCGCGCGGCGCTGGACGCGGCGCTGCGGGTCGAGGCCGCGGGCAGTGCGGGCGACCGCGTCAAGGCCTTCCTGCGCAGCCAGCTTGGCCTGCGCTCGCTCGCGCCCCGCGAGGGGGACGACGCCGATGCCGTCCTTTCACGGGCCGAGGCGGCGCTGCGCGGTGGCGACCTGCGCGCTGCGCTGACCGAGCTTGATGCCCTGCCGGACCCCGCCCGCGACGAGATGTCGGGCTGGATCGCCGCCGCCGCGGATCGCGCCGATGCCCTCGAGGCCGCCCGCGCGCTCGAGCAAAGCCTGAACCAGTAAGGACGCGCGACACATGCTCTGGTCTATTCTCAAGATCCTCATCTTCGTCGCGATCGTCGCGGGCCTGACCTATGGCGCCGGCATCCTGATGGAAAACGCCCCCGGCCTGCACATCGCGGTGGCCGATATCGAATTCGCCCTCGGCCCGCTGCAGGCGGTGATCCTCGCGCTGGCGCTGGTGGCCGCGGTGTGGCTGTTGCTCAAGCTGGCGGGCTTTCTGGTCGCGCTCCTGCGCTTTCTGAACGGCGACGAAACCGCGATCTCGCGCTATTTCAACCGTTCGCGCGAACGCCGCGGCTTCCAGGCGCTGGCGGATGGCATGCTGGCGCTGGCCTCGGGCGAATCCCGGCTGGCGATGTCGAATGCCGCCAAGGCCGAACGCTACCTGCGTCGGCCGGAACTGACCAACCTCCTGTCCGCACAGGCCGCCGAGATGTCCGGCGACCGCACGCGCGCCACCGAAATCTACAAGAAGCTCCTGCAGGACGACCGGACCCGCTTCGTCGGCATCCGCGGGCTGATGAAGCAGAAACTGTCCGAGGGCGACACCGACACCGCGATGAAGCTGGCCGAAAAGGCGTTTGCGCTGAAACCCCGGCATGAGGAAACCCAGGACACGCTGTTGCAGCTGCAGGCCCGGGCCGAGGACTGGAAGGGTGCGCGCCAGACCCTGAACGCCAAGCTGCGCCATGGCTCGCTGCCCCGCGACGTCCACAAGCGGCGCGATGCGATCCTCGCACTGTGCGAGGCGCGCGACCTCATGGTCGATGGCGAGGAGCCGCGGGCGCGCGACATGGTGATCGAGGCGAACCGGCTGTCGCCCGACCTGATCCCCGCCGCGGCGCTGGCCGCCCGTGCGCTGGACCAGCAGGACAAGCCGAAACAGGCGCTCAAGGTCCTGAAACGCGCCTGGGATATCCAGCCCCATCCCGACCTCGCCGCCGCCTTCGCCGAGCTTCAGCCCGACGAAACCCCGGCCGAGCGGGTGGCCCGGTTCGAGACCCTTGTCGCGGGCAAGCCAGACGAGCCCGAAACCCGCATGCTGATGGCCGAACTGCACATCGCCGCCGAGGATTTCCCCGCCGCCCGCAAGGCGCTGGGCGATCTGGTCGAGACCGACCCCACCGCGCGCGCGCTGACCCTGATGGCCGCGATCGAGCGCGGTATGGGCGCCGATGACAGCGTGGTGCGCGGCTACCTCACCCGCGCCCTCAGCGCGCCGCGCGGGTCGCAATGGGTCTGCGACAGCTGCGGCGCTGCGCATGAAACCTGGTCGCCGGTCTGCACCCGCTGCCACGGCTTCGACACGCTGGCCTGGAAACGCGCCCCCGCGCCCCAGATCGCCCTGCCCGGCGCGACGGACATGCTGCCCCTGCTGGTCGGCGGGGCCAAGGGCGGGTCTGCGGGCTAGAGTTGTTTCCGATCAAGTTGAAGCATATCCTGCGTGCCGGAGATAGCGCGCACATTCCTTCGGGTTGAAGGCAGTCAGTGCGGATGCGATGGCGCTGCAGAGGCTGTCAGCGCATCTCG
>NZ_DSDD01000420.1:0-1853 GCF_011048875.1 Rhodovulum sp. | reverse complement strand
TCAAGGCGCTGGGTTTCGAGCCGGAGGATCTGCCGACGCTCTGGGGCGAAACCGCGCTGGAAGTGACGCGCCGGGGCACGATCAAGGCCGATTTCCGCAGCCATGAAACCAGCCTGCCGGGCGCCTTCGCCGTGGGCGATATCGTGCGCGGTGCAAGCCTTGTCGTCTGGGCGATCCGCGACGGGCGCGAGGCGGCGGACAGCATCCTGACCTACCTTTCCCAGCCCGCGCAGGTCGCGGCGGAGTGACAGAACACGGGGGCGTTTGCAGGGCGATCGGTCAAATCGGAAATCCATCGGATTTTCATCGGACTTTTATCGGACCTTTTGCGGACGCCCCCGATCAGCGAGACAGGAATGGGGCATAGGCCCTGACCCATCAGAGAAGGGGTCCGACCATGATGAAATTCGATGCCGACTGGGTGCCCCGCGAGGAAGCCCGGCGTGCCTTTGTCGCCGAGCACGGGCTTTACCGGCCCGAGGACGAGCACGCCTCCTGCGGGGTGGGTCTGGTGGTTGCGGTGGACGGCAAGCCTTCGCGCAAGGTGGTCGAGAACGGGATCGACGCGCTGAAAGCGGTCTGGCACCGCGGCGCGGTCGATGCCGATGGCAAGACAGGCGACGGGGCGGGCATCCATGTGCAGGTCCCGGTGCCTTTCTTCTGTGACCAGATCCGGCGCACGGGCCATGAGCCGCATCCCGACCGGCTGATCGCGGTGGGGCAGGTTTTCCTGCCGCGCACCGATTTCGGCGCGCAGGAAGCCTGTCGGACCATCGTCGAGACCGAAGTCCTGCGGATGGGCTATTACATCTATGGCTGGCGCCACGTCCCGGTGAATACCGAGGTGCTGGGCGAGAAGGCCAATGCGACACGGCCCGAGATCGAGCAGATCCTTATCTCGAATTCCAAGGGCGTGGATGAAGAGACCTTCGAGCGCGAGCTTTACGTCATTCGCCGCCGGATCGAGAAGGCGGCGGCCGCAGCGCAGGTGCCGGGGCTTTACCTGTGCTCGCTGTCCTGCCGCAGCGTGATCTACAAGGGGATGATGCTGGCCGAGCAGGTGGCCGAGTTCTATCCCGACCTGCTGGACCCGCGCTTTGAAAGCGCGTTCGCGATCTATCACCAGCGCTATTCGACCAACACTTTCCCGCAATGGTGGCTGGCGCAGCCCTTCCGCATGCTGGCCCATAACGGCGGGATCAACACGCTGAAGGGCAACCTGAACTGGCTGAGAAGCCACGAGATAAGGATGGCCAGTTCCGCCTTTGGCGATCTGGCCGAGGATATCAAGCCGATCGTGGCGCAGGGCTCGTCGGATTCCGCGGCGCTCGATTCCGTGTTCGAGGTGCTGGTGCGTGCGGGGCGCAATGCGCCGATGGCCAAGACGATGCTGGTGCCCGAGGCCTGGTCGCAGGCAGCCATCGAGCTGCCCAAGCCCTGGCGCGACATGTATGCCCATATGAACTCGGTGATGGAGCCCTGGGACGGCCCCGCGGCGCTGGCGATGACCGACGGGCGCTGGGTCTGCGGCGGGCTGGGTCGCAACGGGTTGCGGCCGATGCGCCATGTGGTGACCGGCGGCGGGCTGCTGATCGCGGGGTCGGAAACCGGGATGGTGCCGACCGACGAGCACGCCGTGCGCGAGAAGGGCGCGCTGGGTCCTGGGCGGATGATCGCGGTCGATATGCGCGAGGGCCGGCTTTACCATGACAGCGAGTTGAAGGACCTGTTGTCGGCCAGCCAGCCCTTTGGCGAGTGGCTGGAAAAGGTGCACGAGCTGGACGACACCCTGTCGGGCCCGGACGAGGTGACGCTGTACGAGGGCGGCGAGCTGCGCAAGCGGCAGATCGCGG
>NZ_DSDD01000438.1:0-1855 GCF_011048875.1 Rhodovulum sp. | reverse complement strand
CCAGCCGCTCGGCCGTCACGCGGGCCACGGGCGTTTCATCGACCAGCGCGGCAGGGCCACAGGCGCACAGCCCGAGGCAATGGACCGGCTCCAGCGGCACGGCGCCATCGGCCGTGGTGCCATGCCAGTCAATGCCCAGCCGCGTGCGCAGGGCCTCGCCCAGCCGTTCGGCGCCCATCGCCTGACAGGCTTCGGCGCGGCAGACCTTGAGCATGCGCCGCCCGCCCGGCTCGGTGCGGAAATCGGGGTGGAAGCTGATGACCCGTGGATCTCGGCCACGCTCAGGTCCAGTTCCTGGGCCATCGGGGCCAGCGACTCGCGCGGGATTTGGTCCAGCGCATGCTGCACGGCATGCTGCACCGGCAAGAGCGGTCCGTCCATCCCGGCATGGGTGGCCGCTGTGTGGGGTTCGCGATGTGGCGCGACAAGGCCCACCTGATGCTCGGCCTCGGGCTCGGTCAGCGGCAGCGCGACCAGCCCGCCGCCATCCAGAAAGGGCGCGACGCTGCGCCGGGGCAGGATCGTGGCCCAGCCGCCCGACTGGACATGGGCGATCAGCGTGATGATCGAGTTCGACTCGAGCCGCGGCCGCAGGGCGAACCCTGACTCGGCCATGTGGCGGTCGACGATCCGGCGGTTCTGCATGTCGGGCGTCAGCCCGCCATAGCGCGAGCCGCGCCAGACCGGCATCACGCCCAGTTGTTCCTCAAGCTGCTTGATCGCGGCCGACAGCGTGGGCTGGGTCACGCCGCAGCTTTCCGCCGCCCGGCCGAAATGCTTCTCGCGCGCCAGCGCGATGAACATCTCGAGCCTGTCGATCATCGGATTGCCCGCTGGCCGCGCCGCTATGCCCGGGCTCAGCCGCCCGTATGGCTCATGTGTCGCGAGACCTGTCCATCGGGGCGCTGGCGGGAATAGTCGAAATCATGCCCCTTGGGCTTCTGGCCGATGGCGGCGCGAATGGCCGTGACCAGCGGCGCGTCGTCCTGGGGATGCGCCCGCAGCGGCGCCCGCAGATCGGCGCGATCCTCCTGGCCGAGGCACATGAACAACTCGCCCGTGCAGGTCAGCCGCACCCGGTTGCAGCTTTTGCAGAAATTGTGGCTGAGCGGGGTGATGAAGCCGATCTTCTGCCCCGTCTCCTCGATCCGCAAATAGCGCGCGGGCCCGCCCGAGCGTTCGGCAAGGTCCAGTGTGGTGAAGCGTTCCTCCAGCCGCGCGCGGACATCGCGCACCGACCAGAATTGCCCGACCCGGTTCTCGTTGCCCAGATCGCCCATCGGCATGACCTCGATGAAGGTCAGGTCCATGTCCCGGGCGGCGCACCAGTCGACAAGGGGGAACAATTCGTCCTCGTTGACCCCCTTGAGCGCGACGGTGTTGATCTTGACCCTCAGCCCCGCCGCCTGAGCCGCGTCGATCCCGCGCAGCACCTGGGTCAGCTTGCCCCAGCGGGTGACGCGGGCGAACTTGTCGGCGTCCAGCGTATCGAGGCTGACATTCACCCGGCGCACGCCCGCCGCCGCCAGATCCCCGGCGAAGCGTTCCAGTTGCGAGCCATTGGTGGTCAGCGTCAGCTCGTCCAGCGCGCCGGTTTCCAGGTGACGCCCCATCGCGCGAAAAAAGGTCAGGATATCGCGCCGCACCAGCGGTTCGCCCCCCGTGACGCGCAGCTTGCGCACGCCAAGCCGGACAAAGGCCGAGCAGAGCCGGTCAAGTTCCTCGAGCGTCAGCAGGTCCCGCTTGGGCAGGAAGGTCATGTTTTCCGCCATGCAATAGACACAGCGGAAATCGCAGCGGTCGGTGACCGACACGCGCAGATAGGTGATCGCGCGGGCGAAAGGATCAATAAGTT
>NZ_DSDD01000207.1:0-1859 GCF_011048875.1 Rhodovulum sp. | reverse complement strand
CCGCGATGATGGGCTGGGTGCTGGTCGTGGTGGCGGTGCTGGTCGCGGTCGATCTGGCGCTGTTGCAGCCGCTTCAGCGCCGCATGGTCCATTGGCGCGACGATGGGCGGGGCGTGGGGGCATTACAGCGCCGCTGTGCCTTGAGAGTGTCGAGTTTGCCCATGACGATAAGCCGGTGCTGCGCCGGCTTGACCGGTCGCCGCGTGCGGGCACGATCACCGCGCTGATGGGGCCGTCAGGCTGCGGCAAGAGCACGCTGATCGCGCTGGCCGCTGGGCTGCTGAGCCCCGATGCGGGCCGGGTCCAGCGGCGCTGTGCCCGGCTGGGGATCGTGTTCCAGGACCCCGCGCTGTTGCCCTGGAAGACGGCGCTGGGCAATGTCGGTTTCGCGCTGCGCGGGCTTGGCCTTGGCCGGGCAGGGCGGCGCGCGCGCGGGCGACTCTGGAGGCGGTCGGGCTGGACCCCGGTGATGCGGGGAAATTCCCGCGCCAGCTTTCGGGGGGCATGCGTCAGCGCGTGGCGCTGGCGGTCGAGCCTGATCTGCTGCTGTGCGACGAACCCTTTGCGGCGCTTGATACCGAACCGCGCCGCGCCTTGTGGCAGCTCTTGCGGCAGATCCGTGAGCGCACCGGCCTGACAATGCTTGTCGCTACCCATGACCGGGACGAGGCGACGGCCGAGGCCGATTGTCTAGCCGTGATGGCCGAAGGCCGGATCGTGCCGTCGGGGCAGCCCGGAGCGGGATAAGGGATACCGGGCAGGATCGGCAAAAGGCTGCATCGCCGACGCGATCCCCACTGGACGATCCGGGGGGGCGGTGCCTATCTAGGGTGCATGCCGGGCGGGCCGCAGGCTGCACCCGCCGGCGCATGCATCCTGTGAGGATATCGCCTTGGCCTGTTGTTGTCTGACCCGTCGCCGCTTTCTTGCCACCACCGCCGCCGGATCGGTGCTGTCGCTTTCGGGCTGCGTCGGGGCGCCGCCCGCACTGGTGTCCTCGTCCCAGGTCGAGGCGATGGGGCTGCGCGCCTGGTCGGAACTGCGCGCGCAACAGCCGCTGTCGCGCGATACCGGGTTCCAGTCCTCGGCCCAACAGGTCTCGCGGCGGCTGCTGACCCATCTGGGCGAGCCGACAGGCGCGTGGGAGGTGCAGGTCTTTGCCTCGCCCGAAATCAACGCCTTTGCCCTGCCGGGGCGCAAGATCGGTGTCTACGAAGGCATGTTCCGCGTCGCCCGCACGCCCGACCAGCTTGCCGCCGTGATCGGTCACGAGATCGGGCATCTTATGGCCAAGCACCCCGAGGAACGCATCAGCGCCGAGGTCGCGACCGAAACCGGGCTGCGGCTTATCGGCGGGATGCTGGGCGCAAGAAATGTGGGCAATGCCGACATGATCACCGCCGCGCTGGGGCTGGGGGCGCAGGTCGGGCTGCTGTTGCCCTATTCGCGCAACCAGGAGCTTGAGGCCGACGAGTTCGGCGTCCGGGCGATGGTCGGCGCGGGCTACGAGGGGCGGCAGGCGATCACGCTCTGGCAGCAGATGGAACTGGCCGGTGGCGCGCGCGCGCCGGAATTTCTGGCAACCCATCCCGCACCGGCGGCCCGGATCGGGGCGATGGAACGCCTGCTTGCCACCCTTCCGGCCTGAGACCCCCGCGCCCCCCCCAGCGGTCAGGCGCGGACCGGCAGCGCCGCGCGGCACCAGTCCAGAAGGGCCTGCGGCGCGGGCGACAGGTTCTGTGCAAGCCCGCCGGTGAATGCCTCCCATGCGGGGGCGCAGTCGGGGCGCAGCGCGACCAGCACCGGGATACCGCAAGCGCAGGCACGCTCGATCACCGCGCGGAAGCCGCCGCCTTCGG
>NZ_DSDD01000161.1:0-1861 GCF_011048875.1 Rhodovulum sp. | reverse complement strand
GCGACGCCGATGGGGAAGCGCCCAGCGCCGGGTGTGTTCACTTCCTTCGCCGTGTCATCCCACGCAACGCGCGCGCCCACGGCGAGCACCACGGCGCTGGCTTTCGGCAGCTTGTAGACCCCCGTGGTCGCCAGTTCGAGTGGATCGCCCTCAGCGGCTGAGTACGCCGCGATGCCGAAGATGCTGCCGACGATCAGCCCGTCGCCCGAGGCGATGCCGCCTGTCGGGGTCGGCACCGTGATGACATGGCCGTTCTGGATGTAGGTCTTCATTGTTCAGAGCCCTTTCGAGGATTGGATGCGGACGACCGAGATGCGGTCAGTCGCCCCTGTGATCTGGCGGTTGAGGTCCGCGAGCGCGGCGGCCATCTCGCCGTCGCTCGCGTAAGTGATGCGTTTGCCGTCGTATTCGACAGTGCGGACACCCCGATAGCGCGCGGCCATCAGGGCGTCCCGCCAGGCGGTGAGTTGGGCGAGGTCGGCCATGCTCACGCGCCCGCGTTCATGAACCAGCCGCGATGGTCGATGAACCCGGCCCCGAAATCCAGGATCACCCGGATCTCCACGCCGTCCACATCCCAGCCCGAACGGCTCTCGACCTGCGGGCCCTCCGCGCCCGAGAGATAGGCAAACTCCAGCCCGTCGATCTCTCCGGGATCGGCGGTGACATACCAGCGCGTGGACGAGGACAGGCGCGGCTCGACCACTAGCGACAGCGAGCCCGAGAACGGGTTCACATCGGCGGCAGTGGCGGGCGCGATGCTCGCCAGCCACTTCTCGGCCGTGGTCTCCAGCGCGGGCGGGACCAGCAGGTTGCGGGGCGTCACGCGGATGGTGCGATCCTCGATCCCTTTCTGCGTGCGAAGCGCCAGCCGGGCCGCGGAGAGCGTCGCATCGGAGATCGCCGCGCCCGTGCCCGCTTTGTTGCCATGGTCGGCGTGGAACAGCGTCTTGCCGTCCGACATGGTGGGCCCGTTGCCGCTGCCCGCCTCCAGCAGGGTGACCAGGATGCGCGCCTCGGTCTCGGCGGCGGCCTGACCCATGCGGCGGGCGAGGTCCGCGAAGGCGCCGAGGTCATCGTTGACCAAAACCTGCCGGGTGATGCCGATCTTCCGCGCCCAGGTCTCGATCTTGTAGGCCTCGCGCGCCTCGGCCATGGTCCCGGCCTTGATCTCGCCGTGCTCGTTCAGCTTCTCCAGCAGGGGTGCCTCGCCCAGCATGATCTTGTTCACCGCGCGGAAGTCCCGTGCTGAGGTTTGTCGGCCAAGACGGCGGATGCCGGAAGGCGCGGCCTGATAGGCGTCGCGCAGCACCCGCCCCACCGTGTCCCCGAGGATGATCGGGAAGTCCGAGGTGGTGTGCAGCGCACGGGTGACGAGGCTCGCGGGCGACAGGGCCATCGTGGACTCGCCGCGCAGCGTCAGCAGTTCCTTCGCCATGTCGACCGGGGTCGAATAGGCGTAGCGCCGGGCCGGTTCGCTCAGCTCGTGGCGCGGGTTGATCCGGGCGTAGAGCGCCTCGCCCATCTGCCGGGCGCGCAGGGCGGAGTCGTCATGGGCTTCTCCCATCTCGACGCGGACCTGTTCTGTGCGGATCGCAGGCGCGGATCGCTTCGCCAGCGCCTCGAAGGCCGCGCGGCGGGCGGTGTCGGGATCGGCGCCTCCGTCGATCTGGCCGTCGATCCAGGACTGGTCGAGCCCCGCGATGCGGGCGATGGAGCGGATCTCGGCATTCGCTGCGGCGCGGGTTTCGGTCTGCGCCTTGGGTGGCGCCGTGGTGGTGGTCGTGTCGGTCATCTCTGTCTCCATGCGAATGTGGGCGCCGGGGTCGGCGGGCGTCGGCACCAGGGAAATCTCGTGGGG
>NZ_DSDD01000264.1:0-1864 GCF_011048875.1 Rhodovulum sp. | reverse complement strand
CGACCCGCTGGCCGAGATCGAGGGCATGGGCGAGAACCCAGCCGCGGGAATTGCGGCGTTCGGGGCCGAACAGCGCAGGCGCACGGGCAATCGCGGGATGTTCGGGGGCGTCGAGATGCGCCTCGATCTCGGCCAGCGGGTCGGCGGCGACGGCTTCGGGCGTCACGGTCTCGTCCACGATGCGGTTGACGAAGGAACTGTTCGCGCCGTTCTCAAGCAGGCGGCGGACCAGATAGGCCAGCAGGTCGCGATGCGCGCCGACGGGGGCATAGATTCGGCAGCGCGCGCCGTCCTGCCGGGCCATCACCAGATCGTGCAGCGTCTCGCCCATGCCGTGCAGGCGCTGGAACTCATAGGCGGTCCGGTCCGCGCCCATGTCGAGGATCGCGGCGACGGTGTGGGCGTTATGCGTGGCGAATTGGGGATAGATCCGGTCGGTCATCCCCAGCAACCTGCGCGCATTGGCGAGGTAGCTCACATCGGTCGCGGCCTTGCGGGTGAAGACCGGGAAGCCGTCCACGCCCATCACCTGCGCGCGCTTGATCTCGCTGTCCCAGTAGGCGCCCTTGACCAGCCGCACCATCAGGCGGCGGTCAAGGCGACAGGCCAGCGCATGGAGCCAGTCCAGCACCAGCCCTGCGCGCGGGCCGCAAGCCTGCACTACCACGCCGAACCCGTCCCATCCGGCAAGGCGCGGGTCGGCCAGCACGGCGGCGATCACGTCAAGCGAGAGGGTCAGCCGGTCGGCCTCTTCGGCGTCGATGTTCAGCCCGATCCCGGCCTCGCGGGCCAGCAGCGCAAGCTGCAGCAGGCGCGGGGCAAGCTCGGCCATTACCCGGTCGTGCTGGGCAAATTCATGGCGCGGGTGCAGCGCCGAGAGCTTGATCGAGATGCCGGGATTGGCGCGGATGTCGGCGCTGGTGGCGGCCGTGGCGATCCGGGCGATGGCCTGCGCATAGGCGTCCGGATAGCGGGTGGCGTCGGCCTCGGTGCGGGCGGCCTCGCCCAGCATGTCGTAGGAACAGGTGTAGCCCTTGGCCTCCATCCCGGCGGCGCGGTCCATGGCGGCCCCGATGGTTTCGCCAAGGACGAACTGGCGGCCCATCTCGCGCATGGCGCGGCCGACCGCGGCGCGGATCACCGGCTCGCCCAGCCGCCGGACGGCGCCTTTCAGCGTGGCGGCAAGGCCGGGCTGGGGGTCGTCGAGCACCCGGCCGGTCAGCATCAGGGTCCAGGTCGAGGCATTGACCAGCGGCGAGGCGGATTTGCCAAGGTGCCGGCCCCAGTCGGAGGGGGCGATCTTGTCCTCGATCAGGGTGTCCATCGTCTCGGCATCGGGGACGCGCAACAGCGCCTCGGCCAGGCACATGAGCGCGACGCCCTCTTCGGTCGACAGGCCGTATTCGGCGAGGAACACCGCCATCAGGCCGGGCCGGTCATGGGCGCGGATGTCGCGAACCAGATCGGCGGCGGCGGTCCCGATCCGGGCGCGGGCCGCGGCATCCAGCCCGGTCTCGGCCAGCAGGCGTTTCAGCACCGGGCCTTCGGGCGCGCAGGGCGGCGATCTGGTCGGTAATGGCGTTTTCCCTGTCGATGGGACAGTATAGCGTGGTCGGTATGGTCCGTTCGTCCCGGTTTGGTCATTACGACAGGTGATCCGTCTGAAAATGGGGGCAAGATGATGCCGGATGATCCCATGCCGCTGGACCGCCACGACCGCGCGATTCTGGACATTCTGGCTGGGGAGGGGCGCATCCCGGTGGCCGAACTGGCCCGCCGGATCGGGCTGTCCAAGACGCCGACGCTGGCGCGGATGCGGCGGCTGGAGAAGGCGGGGATCATCACCGGCTACCGGGCGATGCTG
>NZ_DSDD01000365.1:0-1872 GCF_011048875.1 Rhodovulum sp. | reverse complement strand
CTGCCAGGCGGCGCTGAAGGATGCGGGCCTGTCGACCTCGGATATCGACGAGGTGGTGCTGGTCGGCGGCATGACGCGGATGCCGCGGGTGATCGAGGAAGTCACCAAGTTCTTCGGCAAGGAACCGCACAAGGGCGTGAACCCCGACGAGGTGGTGGCGATGGGCGCCGCGATCCAGGCGGGTGTGCTGCAGGGCGATGTCAAGGACGTGGTGCTGCTGGACGTCACGCCGCTGTCGCTGGGGATCGAGACGCTGGGCGGCGTGTTCACCCGGCTGATCGACCGCAACACGACCATTCCGACCAAGAAATCGCAGATCTTCTCGACCGCCGAGGACAACCAGAACGCCGTGACGATCCGGGTGTTCCAGGGCGAGCGCGAGATGGCGGCCGACAACAAGATGCTGGGCCAGTTCAACCTGGAAGACATCCCGCCCGCACCGCGCGGCATGCCGCAGATCGAGGTGACCTTCGACATCGACGCCAACGGCATCGTGTCGGTCAGCGCCAAGGACAAGGGCACCGGCAAGGAGCAGAAGATCACGATCCAGGCCTCGGGCGGTCTGTCCGATGACGAGATCGAGCAGATGGTGCGCGATGCCGAATCCAATGCCGAGGCCGACAAGGCGCGGCGCGAACTGGTCGAGACCCGCAACCAGGCCGAAAGCCTGATCCACTCGACCGAGAAGTCGATCGAGGAGCATGGCGACAAGGTCGATCCCTCGACCGTCGAGGCGATCGAACTGGCCATCGCGGCGCTGCGCGACACGCTGGAAACCGACGATGCCGGCAAGATCCGGGGCGGTATCCAGAACGTGTCCGAGGCGGCGATCCGGCTGGGCGAGGCGATCTACAAGGCCCAGCAGCAGGAGACCGACGATGCGCCCCGCGGCGCGGACGAGGGTCCGGACGAAGGGATCGTCGATGCCGAGTTCGAGGATCTCGACGACGACAGGAAGCGCTCGTAGGAAACGACCGGGACCCAGCCGGCCGGTCCGGGAAACCGGGCCGGCCCCGTGCATTCCGGACAGGGGAATAGCCGATGGCAAAGCGCGATTTCTACGAGGTCCTGGGCATCGCCCGCGGCGCCTCGGCCGACGAGATCAAGAAGGCCTACCGCACGAAGGCCAAGGAACTGCATCCCGACCGCAACGCGGACAATCCCAAGGCCGAGGCCCAGTTCAAGGAAGTCAACGAGGCCTACGAGACACTGAAGGATCCCGACAAGAAGGCCGCCTATGACCGCTTCGGCCATGCCGCCTTCGAGGGGGGCATGGGCGGGCCGCGCGGGGGCCCGGGATTCGGCGGGGGCGATTTCGCCTCGGCCTTCTCGAACGTGTTCGACGACCTTTTCGGCGATTTCATGGGCGGCGGCGGGCGGCAGCGCGCCACGCGCGGTTCGGACCTGCGCTACAACCTGCGGATCACGCTGGAGGACGCCTTTCGCGGATTGCAGAAGACGATCAACGTGCCCAGCTCGGTCACCTGCGACGCCTGCAGCGGCACGGGCGCCGTGGGCGGCGCCGAGCCCGCGACCTGCCCGACCTGTTCGGGCATGGGCAAGGTGCGCGCCCAGCAGGGGTTCTTTACCGTCGAACGCACCTGCCCGACCTGCGGCGGAATGGGCCGGATCATCAAGAACCCCTGCAAGTCCTGCGGCGGGGCGGGCCGGGTGGAACGCGAGCGCGCGCTGTCGGTCAACATCCCGGCCGGCGTCGAGACCGGCACGCGGATCCGGCTGGCCGGAGAGGGCGAGGCGGGATTGCGCGGCGGGCCGCCGGGGGATCTGTACATCTTCATCGAGGTGGCCGATCACCCGCTGTTCGAGCGTGACGGCATGACGCTGTTCTGCCGGGTGCCGGTCTCGATGGCG
>NZ_DSDD01000003.1:0-1884 GCF_011048875.1 Rhodovulum sp. | reverse complement strand
TTCAGCCGCTCCATCTGCTCGTCTGTCAGCCAGAAAAGATTGCTCATCGTGCTCCCCATCAGCGCAGGGTCTTGAATCACGCAGAGGCAGCGGCATCAAGCCAATCAATGGGTCCTGAGCCTACCTTCATGCGGCACTGGCCGCCCGAAAAGACAAGCACATGACATGGATGACGACGGCGCACGGCAAATCCCGGAGCGTCAAGGCAGCGGGCCAGTGGTTTGCTGCCAAAGCCAGAGCTGCGGGTGTCTGTGGCCGTTCGGCGCATGGTTTGCGGAAAAGCCGGGCTCGGGCGTTAGCCGAAGCCGAAGGAACCTCGGCTCAAATCGGAGCCTGGACGGGGCATGAAAGCCCGTCCGAGATCGAACGATACATCCGCAACTTTAACAAGCGGAAGGTGCTCAGCAGCACGAAAACCGAACAAAAAGTTCCAACTCAAACGACCAAAGTTCCAAACCTTCAAAAAAAGTGAGGATAAACATATGTTTAGGGAGGCGTTGGCGACCCCGGCAGGACTCGAACCTGCAACCTATCCCTTAGGAGGGGATTGCTCTATCCTGTTGAGCCACGGGGCCATGCCGGGCCTTTCTCTCCGGAAAATGCTGTGCATGCAAGTCTGCATGCGCTTGGAATTTCACCCGGCCCGCGCTTAACTGCGGCGAAAGCCTCGACAGGAGCGTCTTGCACGTGACCCTTTCCGACCCGCCCCGCCCGCGCAAGCCGCTGACGCTGCGCGATGTCTCCGAGGCGTCTGGCGTGTCCGAGATGACCGTCAGCCGCGTCTTGCGCGCCAGCGGGGATGTGACGGAAAAGACCCGCGAAAAGGTTCTGGAGGCGGCCAAGCGGCTGGGCTATGTGCCGAACCGGATCGCCGGCGGGCTGGCCAGCCAGCGGGTGAACCTGGTGGGCGTGATCATCCCGTCGCTGTCGAACATGGTCTTTCCAGAGGTTCTGTCGGGCATCAACGAGGTGCTTGAAAATACGCCGCTTCAGCCCGTGTTCGGGCTATCGCGCTATGATCCGCCGCATGAGGAGAAGGTGCTGTTCGAGATGCTGTCCTGGCGGCCCTCGGGGCTGATCGTGACCGGGCTGGAACATTCCGAGGCCACGCGCGCGATGCTGCGGGCGGCGGGCATCCCGGTGGTCGAGATCATGGACCTGGACGGCGAACCGCTGGATTCGGTCGTCGGCATCTCGCATCGCCGCGCGGGTGCCGAGATGGCCCGCGCCATCGCCGCGGCGGGCTACCGGCGGATCGGGTTCCTGGGCACCAAGATGCCGATGGACCACCGCGCACGCAAGCGCTTCGAGGGCTTCACGGGGGCGCTGGCACGGGCGGGGATCGAGGTGGCCGATCACGAGTTCTATTCGGGCGGATCGGGGCTGGCCACCGGGCGGGAGATGACCCGTGCCCTGCTCGGCCGCAATCCGGCCCTGGATTTCCTGTATTACTCCAATGACATGATTGCGGCGGGCGGCCTGCTTTACTGCCTGGGAAACGGCATCGACATCCCCGGCCGGATGGGCCTTGCCGGGTTCAACGGGATCGAGTTGCTGGACGGGCTGCCGCTGAAACCCGCGACCATGGATATCCAGCGCCGCGAGATCGGGCGGCGGGCAGCGCGGATCATCGCCGATTGCGTGGCGCAGGGGCTGTCCGGCGCGGGCGAGCGCGTGGCGCTGACGCCGCGGATCGACCCCGGCGACACGCTGCGCATGGCGCCCCCTCGCGCCGATGGACAAGACCGCCCCGATCATGTTTAACCCGCGCCACCGCCTGCCCTGCCGCGGCAGCCCGCCATGAGGCCACCATGCCCGCCGTCTCGATCGTGATCCCGATGAAGAACGAAGCCGAGAACGTGGCGTTCCTTCTGGACGAGATCG
>NZ_DSDD01000288.1:0-1889 GCF_011048875.1 Rhodovulum sp. | reverse complement strand
GGCTGCGCGGCACCACGGCCGACTTGATCCCCGATGGCCGGTTCGACCTTATCCGTGGGCGGCTAGACATCCTGTCGCGGCGTTTCGACCTGACCGAGGGGCAGGTCTCCTTGCAGGGCACGCTCGACCCCTATCTGCGTTTCGTGGCCGCGACGCAGACCGGCGACATCACAGCGCGGATCCAGCTTGAGGGCCGGGCCAGCGCGCCGGAAATCCGCTTCCTGTCGGATCCCGACTTGCCCGAGGACGAGGTGCTGGCGCGGCTTCTGTTCGGGCGCGGCATCGAGCAGCTTTCGGCCTTCCAGGCGGTGCAACTCGCCACCGCGGTCGCGGGGCTGGCGGGCGGAAATGGCGGCGGACTGCTGGGCCGGATCCGCGAGGGCACCGGGCTGGACGATCTGGACCTGCGCCAGACCGCCGATGGCGAAACCGAGGTCAGCGCGGGCAAGTATCTGTCGGAGGATCTTTACTCCGAGGTCACGGTCGATGGCGCGGGCCAGACCCGGATCGAGCTGAACTTCGATCTTTCGCCCCAGGTCACGGTGCGCGGGCGGCTGGGGGCCGAAGGCGATACAGGCATCGGGGTCTTCTACGAGCGCGATTACTGACCCGAGGGCGCAGCGCCTCAGCCGTTTCCGCGCCGCACGAAGCGCGCGGCTTCGGCGGCGGCGGTGCGCAACGCGCGGGCCTTGTTCACCGTCTCCTGCCACTCGGCTTCGGGGTCGCTGTCATAGACCACGCCGCCGCCCGCCTGGATATAAAGCTTGTCATCCTTGACGACGGCCGTGCGCAGCGCGATGCACATGTCCATTTCGCCACCGGCCGAGAAATAGCCGACGCCCCCGCCATAGACGCCGCGCTTTTCTGGCTCCAGTTCGTCGATGATCTCCATCGCGCGGACCTTGGGCGCACCAGACACCGTGCCCGCAGGCAGCCCGGCCAGCAGCGCCGACAGCGCATCCTCGCCTTCGCGGATCTCGCCCACCACGTTCGAGACGATGTGCATGACGTGGGAATAGCGCTCGATCACGAATTCCTCGGTCGGTCGCACGGTGCCGATCCTGGCCACGCGCCCAACATCGTTGCGGCCCAGATCGAGCAGCATCAGATGTTCGGCCAGTTCCTTCTGGTCGGACAGCAGGTCGGCCTCGTAGGCCTTGTCTTCCTCGGGGGTGGCGCCGCGGGGGCGGGTTCCGGCGATGGGCCGGATCGTCACCTGCCCGTCGCGCAGCCGCACGAGGATTTCGGGGCTGGCGCCGATCACCTGGAAACCGCCGAAATTGAAGAAGAACATGAAGGGCGAGGGGTTCGTGCGCCGGAGCGAGCGATAAAGCGCAAAGGGCGGCAGCGGGAAATCCTGCGTCCAGCGCTGGGCGGGCACGACCTGAAAGATGTCGCCCGCGCGGATATATTCCTTGGCCTTTTCCACGGCGGCCATGTAGCCGTCCTTGGTGAAGTTCGACACCGGCTCGCCCACCTCGCGCGCCTCGCCGAAATCGCGGGTCTCGGCGGGCACTGCACGGTCCAGGTCGCGCAGCGCGTCCATCACCCGCTCGGCGGCCCGGGCATAGGCCCCGCGCGCCGAAAGCCCGGGTTCGGGCCGCGCGGGCGAGACCACCGTCACCTCGCCCTTGACCCCGTCCAGCACGGCAACGACTGACGGGCGCAGCATCAGCGCATCGGGCAGGCCGAGCGGATCGGGATTGACGTTCGGCAGCCGTTCGACCAACCGGATCATGTCATAGCCCAGATAACCGAACAGCCCTGCCGCGATGGGGGGCAGATCGTCGGGGATCTCGATCGCGCTTTCGGCCAGAACTGCGCGCAGGGTGTCGAGCGGGCTGCCCGACATGGCCTCCCACGCGTCGGCGTCGAAGCGGGCATGTCGG
>NZ_DSDD01000163.1:0-1894 GCF_011048875.1 Rhodovulum sp. | reverse complement strand
GCCGGGTCTTGCCCGCGCCGCCGCCTGGCTGATCGGCCTCGATCGCTGGGACGATCGGCGCTGGGCGGAACTGGAAGAGCAGATCGCCATCGGCCGCAATGACGCCCCGCCCGCCGGGCAGCCGAACCGGCCGACGACACAACGACATCCGACGCGGGGCTTCGACTGGCTCGGAAACCGCCGGGGGAAATGGTTCTGATGTCCTTCACCGATGCCGAACTTGCCGCACTGAAGCGCGCCTTCGCCGCCGGCACCCTGCGGGTGAGCTACGAGGGCAAGACAGTCGAATATGGCAATGCCGACGATCTTCTGCGCCGCATCCACACGATCGAGGGCGAGATCGCCGCCGGGCGCAGCAGGTCCCTGCCCGTGGCCGGGGTTGCTGGCTTCCGCCGGGGGGATCGCTGATGGCCGATCGTCACGATGTTGCCTTCGGCGCCCTTGATCGCGCGCTGGCGCTGGTCGCCCCGCGCGCGGCCGCGAAGCGCTATGCCGCCCGGGTGGCGCTGGGCAACCTGCGCCGCGCCTATGATGCCGCCCAGAAGGGTCGGCGCACCGAGGGCTGGCGCACCTCCGGCACCGCGGCTGATGCCGAGATTGCCGCGGCAGGGGGCCTCCTGCGCGACCGGATGCGTGATCTGGTGCGCACCCCCCCTCGCCGCGCGCGCGGTGTCGGTGTTGGTCAACAACCTCGTGGGCTCGGGCATCCGGCCGCGTGCAGCCAGCGCCGATCCGGCGCTCAACGAGCTGGTCGACGGCCTCTGGGCGCGCTGGGCAGACCACTGCGATGCCGATGGGCATACCGATTTCCACGGGCTGACCGGGCTCGCCGTGCGCGAGATGATCGAGGGCGGCGAGGTCTTCGCGATCCGCCGCCGGCGGCGCATGCGGGACGGGCTGCCGGTGCCGTTGCAGATCGAGCTGAAGGAGGCCGATCATCTGGATGGCGCCCGCTTCGGCGACACGCCCGGCGGTGGGCGCATCGCCCAGGGCATCGAATACGATCGCGAGGGCCGGCGCCGGGCCTATTGGATGTTCCCCGACCACCCCGGGGATCAGTCGCCCACCTTCGGCCGGCGCATGGAGGCGGTGCGCATCGACGCCGGCGCGGTCGCGCATCTCTATGAGCGCCAGCGCGTGCAATCGCGCGGCGTGCCCTGGGGAACGCCGGCGATCCGGGCGCTGCGCGATGTCGATGACTGGCAGAACGCCGAACTCGTCCGCAAGAAAACCGAGGCCTGCCTTGTCGGCATCGTCTTCGGCGCCGAGGAGGATCAGCAATCGATCGCCCCGGTCATTCAGGATGGCGAGGGCAACCGGGTCGAGCAGTTCGTGCCGGGCCTGATTGCCTATGCCCGCGGCGGGAAAGACATCAAGTTCAACCAGCCGGCCAGCACCTCGGGCGTCTATGAATGGCACCGGGTGCAGCTGCATATCATCGCAGCAGGCTTCCGCGTGCCCTACGAACTGATGACCGGGGATCTGTCACAGGTCAATTTCTCCTCGATCCGGGCGGGGCTGAACGAGTTCCGCCGCATGATCGGTGCGATGCAGTGGCAAATCGTGATCCCGGGCTTCTGCGCCCCGGTCTGGCGCTGGTTCCTGGACGCGGCCTTCACCGCCGGGCTGATCCCCACCGCAGATGTGCCGGCGGAATGGGCGCCACCCAGCTTCGAGAGCGTGAATCCGTTGCAGGATGCCCAGACGGACCTTCTGGAAACCCGGGCGGGCCTCGCCACCCTGCCGCAGCAGATCGCCAAGCGCGGCTATGATCCGAAGAAGGTGCTGGCGGAATACGCCGAGTTCCTCGCGCTCGCCGACACCCTCGGGCTGGTGCTCGACTCCGACCCACGCCGGGTCAGCCAGGCGGGGCTGACCCGGCGTGGGTCGGAGT
>NZ_DSDD01000156.1:0-1895 GCF_011048875.1 Rhodovulum sp. | reverse complement strand
GCGACGCCACCCGCCCGCGATGGATGACATATAGCCCCGAGCCGAGGATAATCGCCACGCCCAGCCAGGTCAGCGCGTCCGGAAAATCGCCGAACACGAGATAGCCGACCACGGTGGCGCCCACGATCTCGAGATATTGCAGCGGCGCCAGCAGCCCCGCCTCGGCCCGGCGGAACGCCTCGGCGATCAGCACGAAGGCGGTGATCGCCGTCGCCCCGGCCCCGAGGATCGCCGCCCAGTGCCAGCCCGGGGCGCCGACCATGGCAAGCTCGATCCGGCCCGCCGCCCAGAGCCCGGCCAGCACCAGCCCCATCGCCAGCGCCCCGTAGATCGAGGCGCCGAGTTGCACGGTCAACGCCGTGCGGGTGGCCGTCGCGCGCCGCAGAACGATCATGTTCAACGCATAGGCCAGCGCCGCACCCAGCGGGAACAGCGCCGCCGGTCCGAAGGCCGCGAAACCGGGCCGGATCACGATCATCGCGCCGATCAGCCCCACGCCCACCGCCACCAGCCGCCGCGGCCCCAGCCGTTCGCCCAGCAGCGGCACCGCCAGCAGCGTCAAAAGCAGCGGCTCGACGAAGAAGATGGCGATCGCCGTCGCGATCGGCATCGCCGCGAAGGCCGAGATCAGGCTGACCAGCGTGAGCGTCATCAACAGCCCGTTCAGCGCCACGATCGGCGAGAACATCCGCCCCAGAAGCTGCCGACGCAACAGCACCGCCACCGGCACCAGCCACAGCACCTGCGCGGCCAGCCGCCAGAAGGTGACCTCGAGCGGCGCAACCGTGCCGGTCAGCAGCTTGGCCAGCGCATCCCCCACCGGCAGCAGGATCATGGCCGCCGACATCGCCACCATGCCGTCCAGGACCGATCCGGGGGCGTCGGCGCGGATCGGGGCGGGGCGGTTGCTGCGGATCATGGTCCCTCGGTCTGGCGCGCCCATGGCGGGCCTCGGCGCATCGGCCGGGCATAGGGGCCGCCGCGTCCGCCTGTCAATCCGGAGCCTGCGCCCCCTGGGCCTGCGTCATCCGGCGCCGGGTCACCTCGCAGACCTCGGCGGTCATCCGCGCCAGCTTGCCCGCCTCGTCGGTGCAGGCGGCGATCTTGGCGCCGAGATAGCTGGCGGGCAATCCGGCCAGTTGTTCGGGATCGCGGCAGGTGGCCAGCGCGCCCAGCGCCTCGGCATCGCACCGCGCTTCGTCGCGGGCAAAGACGGCCAGTTCGGTCGCTGTGCGCGCCGCGTGGTCCAGCATCGCCGCACCGACCCAGGCCATCAGGCCAAGCCCCTCGGCCTGGGTCTTGAGCACCGCGTCGAAGGACGCGGGAAAGGGGGTATCTGCTTGGGTCGGCATCTGCGGGACCTCCCGGGGCAGGGACATCTCGCGCCGCAAGATAGGCGCGCACGCGCACACCGTCAAAGCCCAAGCACCCGATATCGCGGGACACCCCCCCCCGACAGGTCGCCCCGCGCGCCCGGTTTGTTCAGGCCATCGTCGGCCCGCGCAGCGATATCCGCGGGTGCCCGCGTCAGGATCGCGATCCCCATGCCATGCCGTCGAAAGGATCGCCCGGCCCTGCCGGGACTGCCACATGGCGACGGGGCCCCGCGGCAGGGCCGGGCCGGTCCGGATCGGTGCGATCCGGACCCAGCGGCACGGGATTGGGTCCGTAACGAAAAGGGCAGCATTGGCACGAACCTTACCGGACATGGCGCGATCCTTGATGGAGGGGGCGGTTTGGGGCAGGAGTGGTCGGGTGTGCGGATGTCGACGGGGCGGGGAACACGCAATGGAAGGCTACAAGCGCTACGCGATCTATTTTGCGCCGGAACCCGGTCCGCTGGCAGAGTTCGGCGCGGCGTGGCTGGGCTGGGATCCGCTGGCGGGAACGACACG
>NZ_DSDD01000266.1:0-1897 GCF_011048875.1 Rhodovulum sp. | reverse complement strand
GGCAAAGCCCGCCGCCGCCATCGCCCCCAGCGGCACCAGCAGCGGCGCAAGCAGGTCGCGCGCAAAGATCGTGCCCACCACCAGCACCCGCAGGAAGGTCACCGATCCCGCCAGCACCACGCCGATCGCCATCACCGGCCCCAGCCGCGCATCGCTGCGCACCAGCCGCGACAGCGCCAGCGTGGTCGAGGTCGAGGAGGCCAGCCCCCCGAACAGCCCCGTGATCACCGCACCCAGCCCCGCCCCTGCCACCCGGATCGCCGCATAGCCAAGAAAGGACAGCCCGGCCACGATCACCACCGCCAGCCACAGCTCATGCGGGTTCAGCGTAGCCCCGGGGCCATATCCCCGGTTCGGCAACAGCGGCAGGATCACCACCGAGATGACGGCCAGTTGCACCAGCGCGGCCAGCTCGAACTGCCGGATCCGCGCGACCCAGCCATGCAGCACCCGCTTGAGCGACAACAGCGCCGTCGCCACCACCGCCACGGCCGCCGCCGCCGCCATGTCGCCCAGGAGCGCCGCCGCCCCCAGCGCAAAGGTCAGCAACAGCGCGACCTCGGTGGTCAGGCCCTGATCCTCGTTCTCTTCGATCTGCGCCCAGTAGGTCACCGCGACAAGCGCCGCCATGGCACCGAAGGCCAGCCCCGGGAAAACCGGCCCGACCAGCATCCCCAGCCAGCCGCAGACCCCGCCCAGCAGCCCGGTCAACCCGAAGGTGCGCAGCCCGGCCACCCGCTCGCCCTCGGGCTCGCCGCGGGCATGCCAGCCCCGTTCCAGCCCGAACAGAAGCCCGATGGCCAGCGCAAGACCCAGACGGCGGAAAAGCTCGAAATCCTCCATGTTGCCAATTAAAGCGCGTGCGCACCGGATTCGGCCAGCGTCCTGCGCGGGAACCGCCCTCCCCGAAACGGCAACGGCGCGCGGAAGGCCCCGCGCGCCGGTCTTGTCATCGGTCGGCGATGGCCGGACCTTAGCCGGCCGTCTGCGCCTCCTCGGCAGGCGCCTGCGCCGGGATCGCCCGGGCGCCGGCCACCGCGATCTCGATGCGGCGGGGCTTCAGCGCCTCGGGCACCTCGCGCACCAGGTCCACATGCAGCATCCCGTCCACATGGCTGGCCCCCGTCACCCGCACATGATCGGCCAGCGCAAAGCGCCGCTCGAAGGCCCGGGTCGCGATGCCGCGATGCAGGAAGCTGCGCCCGTCGGGTTCGGGCGCCTTGCGGCCCGCGATCACCAGCGCGTTTTCCTTGACCTCGACCGACAGATCGTCGGCGCCAAAGCCCGCCACCGCGATCGAGATGCGATAGCCATGCTCGCCGGTCTTCTCGATATTGTAGGGCGGATAGCCCGGCTGGCCCATTTCGCTGGCCAGCAGCCGGTCCATCATGTCGGCCACCCGGTCAAAGCCCACGGTGGCGCGGTAAAGCGGTCCGAAATCATAGTGTCGCATGTCTGTCATCCTCTTCCGAGCGATGCAAGGAATGCCCTCCCCTTCGTGGGGACGGGCCATCACGCGGGCCCTGTCGGCACCCGCAAACCGGGATCTGGGAAGCCCGGGACGGGCTGTCAAGACCCCCCGGGCCGCGCTCAGGGCCGGACGAAGCGCGCCCCGATCTCGCCGCGCGCGCCACCGCTCCCGGCCACGGGCAGGCGGCGTGCATCGACCGCCTCCCGAGGGAAGACGCCCCGTCCCGCGCGCAGCGCCGCGGCCAGCGCGTCCAGCGCCGCGCCCGCTTCGGGGCCATAGGCGATGCTGCGCCCATCCTCGCGGAGGCCGCCCGACACGATGGACACGATCCGCGCCCGGCCCGACGAGGTCTCGAAGACCGGCGCCCCGGACGAGCCGAACCACACATCGCAGGAAAACGCATAGACCCCCACCCCGCGGTCGAGC
>NZ_DSDD01000298.1:0-1901 GCF_011048875.1 Rhodovulum sp. | reverse complement strand
GCAGCCTTCGCATCCTTCGTCTTGCCCGCCGCCGTGCGCATCTCCGTCGCCGTCAGCTCCGTCCGTGTGATCGCTATCCCTGCCATGCCTGCCTCCATCCTTTGAGACCGCACTGAGCCAGAGCTCGTGAGCTTTGGGAATCCCCCTCGAGCCAGCCGAACGGGCCGTTGGTATAATCCTCTCCCTTCACGATCATGGCCCAGACTGCCCGCGCCATCTTGTTGGCCAATGCGATTGCCACGAGCATCTTCGGCTTGCGCTCCAGCATCCGCGCCAGCCACGAACCTGGCCGGATGGCTCGGCGTCCGATCCAGTTCAGACGGGACATCGCACCGCTGATCAGCAAACGCCGGATGTCGGACTGGCCGGCCTTCGAGATGCGGCCCAGCCGCTGTCGGCCTCCGGTCGAGTGCTGCCTTGGGACGAGTCCCAGTCAGGCAGCGAAATCGCGCCCCGAGCGGAAGCTCTCCATCGACGGGGCGAAGGCCTCGATGGCCAGCGCCGTCACAGGCCCGATCCCCGGCATGGTCTGCAAGCGCCGCGCCTGTTCATCGCCCTGTCCGAGCGCTGGGATGCGGCGCGACAGCTCCGCGATCCGCTCCGATGTTTCGTCGATACGCGCCAGCTGATCGATGCACAGATACCGGACAAGATCGGGGAGATCAGTCTCGGTTGCGTCCAGAACCCGGCGCGCCTGTGCCAGACCGGCGGCCTCGGCGGGGAACGCGAAGCCGAATTCATAGAGATGCGAACGCAGCGCGTTGATCAGCGCCGTGCGATGCTCGACCAGTTGCTTGCGCGCCCGGAACAGACAGGCGACGGCTTGCTGCTGGGGTGACTTGACCTCGACGAACCGCATGCCCGGCCGCTGCGCCGCCTCGACAATGGCTTCGGCATCGTTGGCGTCATTCTTCTGGCGCTTGATGAAGGGCTTCACATAGCCAGGCGCGATCAGCTTCGCCTCGTGGCCAAGCCGGGCAAGCTCGCGCGCCCAGTGATGCGCGCCGCCGCAGGCCTCCATCACAACGATGCAGGAGGGCTGCCGCTCCAGGAACC
This sequence comes from Rhodovulum sp., assembly GCF_011048875.1. Classification (NCBI taxonomy): domain Bacteria; kingdom Pseudomonadati; phylum Pseudomonadota; class Alphaproteobacteria; order Rhodobacterales; family Paracoccaceae; genus Rhodovulum; species Rhodovulum sp. The sequence continues at coordinate 845 of NZ_DSDD01000298.1, read as the reverse complement.
GCAAAAACTGACCCCGCGAGAGCCGCTTCCGGAACAGCACATGCCCCGACATCGTCGCCCCGTGCAGGTGGAAAACATGCTTTGCCAGATCAACGCCGATCATCATATCTTTCGTCACGGTTGCTGTCCTTTCCTCTTCGTGGCCCAGACAGCCACCAGTTTGGCACATTGCGATGCCGTCGGAAGCGGGCGGCAACCACCCCATCTCACTTGGTGGGCGGGTCTTCTCGCCGTGCTCACGGGCATTGCCTCCCTCGCGCTGTTCGCGACCGGACCGTTCGCCGAACTGTCCCGTCTCGTCGCGCTGCTCGCCGGCTCGGGCGATGCCTCGCCCGCAGGGCTGATGTTCCTCGGTCTGGGCCTGATCGGCCTGCGCGACCGGATCGAGCGCGGGTTCCGCGGCGATGCTTGAGTTCCTCGCAGGTCTGGTCGTGGGCGGCTGCCTCGGGGTCTTCGTCGTCGCCCTCTGCGTCGCCGCCGCGCGCGGGGAGCGGGACGATGGCTGACCTTCTGATCTGGCTGGTCGCGGCTCTGGGCGCGGTCGGGGGCGCCTTCCTGGGCCGCGTCTGGGGTCGCGCGGTAGGGGAGCGCGCGGGAAAACGGGAAGCGGAACGCGATGCGATGGAAGAGACGGCTGAGAAGATGGAGCGGGGTCGCGCGGCGATTCGTGACGGGCGCCGCGCTGGCGATCCCGCTGACCGGCTGCGCCACAACGATGGGCGCTGGTGACGCGGGCTGTGCCTCCTATGCCGAGGCGAGGCTCGCCCGGCCGGCTGCCGAGACCGTCGCAGCCGTGCCCCCGGACTGGGCGGACTGGATCGCCGATCTCGATGACCGCATGACGG
>NZ_DSDD01000467.1:0-1910 GCF_011048875.1 Rhodovulum sp. | reverse complement strand
GGGTGCCCAGCGCCGGGTTCCGTTCGAGACGCAGAACCTGTCGGTGATCGAGGCGATCGCGCAGGTGGGCGGGCTGAATACCGGGCTGGCCGATCCCACCGGCGTCTTCGTGATGCGCAACGAATCGCAAGAGGTCGCCCAGATGGTACTGGGCCGCGACGACCTGATCGGCGAACAGCGGATGGTCTACGTGCTCGACCTGACCGAGCCCAACGGCATGTTCCTGGCCCGCGATTTCGCGATCCGCGATGGCGACACGGTCTATGTGACCGAGGCGCCCTTCGTGCAATGGCAGAAGACGCTGGGCGCGATCACGGGCACGGCGGGCACGGCCAACAGCCTGGCCAACCTTGCGGACAGCAACTGACCGGCGCCATGCGCCCCGACCGGGATAGCGCCGCCGCCGGGGGGCAGGCCTCCCGGCGGCTTTTCGTTTTCAATGGCGGCTTGCTGACCGGGCGGCGGGTGCGGCGCATCCTGACGCTGGCGGGCCACGAAATCCGGCTGGGCCTGCCCGGCCGCGACGACCTGGTGGCGGTCTGGGGGGCGCGGCCGAGCACGGGGCGGGGGCTTGCGGTTGCCAACGCCCGCGGCGCGGGCGTCCTGCGGGTGGAGGATGCGTTCCTGCGCTCGGTCCTTCCGGGCCGGGCGCGGGGCGCGGGCGGGCCGCTCGGGCTGCTGCTCGACCGGCGTGGGGTGCATTTCGACCCGTCCTGCCCGTCCGATCTGGAACATCTGCTGACCACCCACCCGCTGGACGACACCGCGCTGCTGGACCGCGCGCGGGCGGCCATCGGGCGGATCAGGGCCCAGCATCTGGGCAAGTATACCGGCTTCGATCCTGCCACGCCGGTTCCCGCGCCCGGATACGTGCTGGTGATCGACCAGAGCCGGGGCGATGCCTCGGTCACGGCCAGCGGGGCGGATGCCGACACCTTCCGCGAGATGCTGGCCATGGCGCAGATCGAGAACCCCGGCGCGCGGGTGATCGTCAAGGCGCATCCCGAAACCGCGCTGGGCCTGCGGCCGGGGCATTACGTGCCTGATCAGCCGGGGATGCTGTCCGCGCCGGTTTCGCCCTGGGCGCTGCTGGAGGGGGCGGTGGCGGTCTATACCGTCTCGTCCCAGATGGGGTTCGAGGCGATCCTGGCGGGCCACCGGCCCCGTGTCTTCGGCCAGCCGTTCTATGCGGGCTGGGGACTGACCGAGGACCAACGCCCCCTCGACCGCCGCACCCGCAGGCTGACCCGGGCGCAACTGGCCGCCGCCGCGCTGATCCTGGCGCCGACCTGGTACGACCCGTTCCGCGACCGGCTCTGCGAACTGGAGGACGCGCTGGCCGTGCTGGAGGCCGAGACGCGCGCCTGGCGCGAGGACCGGCTGGGCTGGGTCGCGGGCGGCATGCGGATGTGGAAACGTGGCACGGTGCAGCGCTTCTTCGGTGGGGTCCGGCCGGTGCGCTTCAAACCCGATGCCGCGTCGGCCGCGGCACGGGCGGCGGCAACCGGACGGCGGGCGATGGTCTGGGCCGCGGCCGCGCAGGACGCGCGCCCCGGCACGGTGCGGATAGAGGACGGCTTCCTTCGCTCGCGCGGTTTGGGTGCGGCGCTGGTGCCGCCGCTGTCGCTGGTGCTGGACGATCTGGGCATCCATTACGATCCGACCCGGGAAAGCAGGCTGGAACGGCTGGTGGCGGCGGCCTGCGCGCTCGACCCCTTCGCGCGCGCCCGGGCCGAGCGGCTGATCGCCCTGCTGACGCGGCGGGGGGTGACGAAATACAACCTTGCTGGCGCCCCCCTGCCCGACCTGCCGCCGGGCCGCCGCATCCTGGTAGCGGGCCAGGTCGAGGACGACGCCTCGGTGCGGCTGGGCTGCCCGGCCGAGCGGACCAACCTTGCGCTTCTGCACCG
>NZ_DSDD01000460.1:0-1916 GCF_011048875.1 Rhodovulum sp. | reverse complement strand
ATGCAGCGGCCGCAATATGTTGTGGAAATCTCCACCAATTGAGCTGAGATCGTGAAAGCCGCCCAGTAACAGGACGCATCGGCGGCGGGTTTTCCACGAGGCGGCAGGCGGGCGGCGGGTCAGGCCGCGCCCTGGGCGAAGACGCGGGCAGACACCCGTTGCAGGCCGCGCACCAGCAGCACGCCCATCGCGCCGTGATAGGCGACGGTGCCCCCGAACAGGTGCAGGGTGCGCAGCAGGCCCCCCGTGACCGCCCCGGCAACCACGACCCCCAGCGAGGCGACCACCGAGACGACCAGCGCGATCAGGATGGCGCGGCCGTTCGGGCCCAGGCGGCGGGCGACGATGGCGCGGCGTTCGAACTCTGCCGCCCCCAGCAACAGGACCAGCGAGAAACCCAGATAGAGACCGAGGATCAACAGCACCGTCTTTCTTCCCCTCCGTTGCGGCCGACGCATGCATCGGTGCCCGGGTCAAGCGATACCCAAGGCAAAGGGGATCCGCAACTCCCGGGGCGGCCAAGGGGAAAGCCGCGGCGCCCAGCGGGACGCCGCGGCCCGGCTTGCTCCCCCTCGGAGGGTCTGCGCCGCCATCTCGCGCGCGATGTGATCGGCCTGCCGGATCGCCAGCGCCACGATGGTCAGCGTCGGGTTCTCGGCCGCGCCGGTGGTGAATTGCGAGCCGTCCGAGACGAACAGGTTCGCGATGTCATGGCTTTGCCCCCAGCGGTTCACCACCCCGTCTTCGGGCCGTTCGCTCATTCGGTTGGTGCCCAGGTTATGCGTGCTGGGATAGGGCGGCGTCGGGAAGGTGCGCGTGGCCCCCACCGCCTCGTAGACCGCCCTGCCCTGCCGGTAGGCATGGTTGCGCATCGCGATGTCGTTGGGATGGTCGTCGAAATGAACATTCGCGACCGGCAGGCCCCACTGGTCCTTGACCTCGGCGTTCAGCGTCACGCGGTTGCTTTCCTGCGGCATGTCCTCGCCCACCAGCCACATGCCCGCCATGTATTCATAGGCATCCAGTGCCGTGGTGAATTCGCGCCCCCGGGCGCCCGGGTCGAGGAAGGCCGCCATGAACGGGATGCCCAGCGCCAGCGTCTCCATCTCGTAGCCGCCGACGAAACCTCGGCCGGGATCGTGGCGGGCCTCGTCCGAAATGATCCCCGCCATGGTGGTGCCGCGCCACATGCGCACGGGCTTGTCGAAGGTGGCATAGACCGAGCCGGTCATGTGCCGCATGTAGTTGCGCCCGACCTGCCCCGAGCTGTTGGCCAGCCCGTAGGGGAACATCGATGAGGCCGAGTTCAGCAGCAGCCGCGGGCTCTCGAACGAGTTGCCCGCCACGCAGACGATCCGCGCGCGCTGGAAGTGCAGGTTGCCGTCCCGGTCGAAATACTCGACCCCGGTGACCTTGCCGCTGTCGTCATGCAGGATGCGCGCCGCGTGGCAGCGTTCCCGCACCTCCAGGTTCCCGGTCGCCTCGCCGCGGAGGATATCGGTATAGGCCGAGGACCACTTGGCCCCCCATTTGCAGCCCTGGAAGCAGAACCCCGTCTGGTGGCACAAGGTGCGCCCGTCATACTCGGCAGAGTTGATCGCCATCCGGCCGGTATGGACTTCCTTGTGGCCCAGCGCCTTGGCCCCGGCCTCGAACACCTTGTAATTGTTGTTCCCCGGCAGCCCCTCGCGCCCGCCGGTGCGCGTCACGCCCAGCTTGGTCTCGGCCTTCTCGTACCACGGCTCCATCTCGGCGGCGTCGATCGGCCAGTCCGGCAGGTTCGCGCCCTCGACCGCGCCATAGGTCGTCGCGGCCTTCCATTCATGCTCCTGAAACCGCAGCGAGGCGCCCGCCCAGTGGGTCGTCGTCCCGCCCACCGCCTTGACGATCCAGGCTGGCAGGCCGGAAAAGTCCTT
>NZ_DSDD01000045.1:0-1922 GCF_011048875.1 Rhodovulum sp. | reverse complement strand
CCAGCGCTCGACCATTGCCCGCGCGCCGGGTTGCAGCCGCACCGCGTCCGAGGACAGAAGGTCCGCCACGATTTCCAGGTCGTCGGGCCGCCCGACCGACAGAAGCCGCGTGCCGATGGTGACGGGCCGTTCCGAAATCACGTCGATTTCCAGCACCATGCCGTCGATGGGGGCGTGAATCTGCACGCAGCATTCACCCGCCGGTGCGCCCGGTCCGTCCACCGCGGGCGCGATCAGCGCGGCGCGGGCGCGTTCCAGCGCGCCATCCGCCATGGCCAGCCCCGAGGCGGCGGCATCGCGGGCCGCCCGCGCGATGGCAAGCTGCTGGGTCGCGTCCTCGAGCCGGGTAAAGGTGGCCACGCCGCGTTCGACCAGCGTCTGCGCCCGCTCGAACTGCGTTTCGGCATAGTTCAGTCAGATCCTCGTCGGCCTTCCGCAGCCCGCTTTCGGCCTGTGCGCGCGCGGCCTGCGCCTCGCGCACGGCGGCTTCGGCCTGCATGCGCGAGCGGCTGTCCAGCAGGCTGGGCGCGGTCGGCTCGACGATGGCGACCACGGTTTCGCCGCGGACCACCCGCTCGCCCACCTCGACGGGCGAGCGCAGCGCGGTGCCGGTCAGGGGCGCGGCAACCTCGTAGATGTCGCGGATGCGGGTCTTGCCGTCGGCATTCACGGTGACCTGCATCGGCCCGCTTGTGACGATGTGCAGATCGACCGGCACGGGTTTTGTGCGGAAGGCGGTATAGATCAGCCCGCCCGCCAGCGCTGCGCCAAGCCCGATCAGGATGATGTTGCGTGCCGGAACCTTCATGCCTCACTCCCGCGTCTTCATCACCGCCACAAGATCCAGATTGTCCAGCCGCCGCCGCACCACCAGCACCGCGACGATGCAGGCGACCAGCACCACAAGGCTGGCTTGCGCGAAGGTCGCGGGTTTCAGCACCAGCGGGATCGCGTAGAGATCCGAGGTGAAGCCCTCGGTCATCGACCAGGCGATGGCCCAGCCCGGCACCCATCCCAGCGGCTGCGCGGCAAGCGCCAGCACCAGCGTTTCGCCCATCAGGATCGCCGAAACCTCGCCCCGGCTGAAGCCCGGGATGCGCAGGCTGGCCAGTTCCCGCGCGCGTTCGGACAATTGCACGCGCGCGCCGTTATAGGCCACGCCCACGGTGATCAGGATGGCGATGGTCGCGTAGATCGTCGTCATTATGACCACGTTCTCGGCAATGGTGTTCTCGAAGGCCCGGCGGCTTTCGGTCAGCATGATGGTGCCCGCCAGCCCCGGCATCTCCTTCAGCCGCGCATGCAGCGCGTCCTCGTGCTCCTCGTCGATCAGCAGGCTTGCGGTCGAAACCCGTGGCGCCTGCCGGAACAGGGTGTTGACCGTGTCGAAATCCATATAGGCGCCAAGGCCGAAATACTGCGTCACCAGCCCCGCGACCGGCAGTTGGAACGTCTCGCGCCGGTTGGTCAGGAATTCCACCTCGATCACGTCGCCGGGCTGGGCGTTCAGTTGCGCGGCCAGCCGGTCGGCCAGCAGGATCGTGCCGGGCGGCGGCGCGACCACGCGGCCCGTGCCGTCGATCACGCGCGACAGATCGCTTTCGGGGGGCCGGGCCTCGATGGCGACCTGCTTGGTCCGGGGGCCGTGACGCAGTTCCGCTGCAAGGTAAAGTTGGCCCTCGACCACCAGAACGCGGGGCAGGCGGCGGACTTCCTCGAGCACGGAAACCGGCCGATCCTCGGCGAACAGCAGCATCATGTCCTGCCGGTTCGACTGGGAAAAGGCGACGTCCAGGATCTCGTCCAGCGCGTCGTCGGTGAAGGTGGCGGCGACCATCACCGCGACCGCCAGCGCAAGGCCCAGCGTGGTCAGCCCCGCCCGCACCGGCCAGCGCATTGGCCGCCGAAATCGCATAGGCGTT
>NZ_DSDD01000177.1:0-1935 GCF_011048875.1 Rhodovulum sp. | reverse complement strand
GGGCGCGAATTGTGCCTTTCCGGTCACAGACGGACAGCAAGTGCCTCTTCCGGACAGGGGGAAGATTCCTGCATTGTTGATTGACAGCGTTCAAATCATTGGAATTCATAATGATTAACAACCAGAAGTGCCGAAAAAGACAGGTTGAGTCGCCTCATGCGCGATCATATAGGCGGAAATCGGCTCATCCATGGGCGGCCGCAATTGCCGGGCCGCCACGCATCACAAACGGGACGAGGGGTAGGGCATGTCTTTGCAGAACGTCGGTCCGGTCGACCGGGCACGCCCCTTGCCGGGCGCCGCGTTGCCCGGCGAGCGGAGCCGGGGCCTTCAGGCCCTGATCCTCGATTACGAGTATTTCGAACAGCTCTGCGCCGAGGCGCTGGACGAACAGGCCGCGCTGGGCCGGAAGATCGCGCGCCGCAGCGCCGCCGCCCCGGCCCTGCGGGATGCCCCCGGCCGGTCCGCTGGCGTCGCGGAGGCCGCCCCGTCCGGCGCGGCGCCGCTGTCCCCGGCGCGGATCGTCCGCCGCGGCACGCTGGCCCGCAGCGTCATCGGACCCGACCTGCCGCTGCGCGGCAAGAACGTCGTGCTGAACGGGTCGGACGCCGAGCTGCAGGAACTGGACGCGATCGAAAGCCGGATCATGCTGCTGAAATACCAGATGCAGGATCTGGAGCGCACGATCCTGGAAACCCGGCCGATCCATGCGCGGGACGCGTCGACCAAGCTGAAATTCATGGTGGCCCTGCTGATGAGCGCGCCGCATTTCGAGAAGGATTATTTCGCCTATCTCGTCGAGGAATGCGCGCAGGTGGTCGGCGCCCAGCCGACCTGAGGGCGCGCGCCCGCGTGGTCGCGATCGACCTTGGTCAATGCCGCGATGCCGGATTCTGGTCCATCCTCGCGGGTGCGCCTGCGCCCCCGGGGAATGCCGGTTGATCCGCAGAGGGGTGCAAGATGTCTTTCCTCTTGAGTGCCGCAATCGTGGCCACCTGTCTTGCGGCCACGCCCGCCGCGGCGCAATTCGCCGAACAGGTCCTGCTGCGCCAGGGCGCGTGGCATGTGTCCTATGTGCGCAACACCCATACCGGCGAGGATGTCACGACGCGGCGCTTCCTGCGGGAATTGCAGGCGGGCAACGCGGTCGCAGTCTATGAACAGGGCCTGTCGCCGCCCTTTGCGCGGTTCTCGCTCAGCGGGTCGCGGGTGGCCATCGACGCGGTGTTCGAGTGCTGGAGCATGATCCAGCAGGCAGGCCGGTTGACCCGGCCGCGGGGCCGCGCCACGCTTGGACTGTGCGACATGCGATCCTGATCCTGGGCGCGGCGATGCGGCCCGACGGCACGCCCGGCGCGGCGCTGGTGCGGCGGGCCCGGCATGGCGCGGCGCTGTGGCGCGCGGCGCCCGGCGCGGTGGTGCTGGCCAGCGGCGCGCATGGCGAGGCCGAGGCGATCGGGGCGATCTGCCGGGCCGAGGGCGTGCCCGAAGACCGCCTGCTGCTGGAATGCGCGGCGCACAACACCGCGCAGAACATCGCGCTTTCGGCCCCGATCCTGGCCGCGCGGGGCATCGCGCAGGTGACGCTGGTGACGGATTACTACCACCTGCCGCGGGCGCGGCTGCTGGCGGCGCGCGCGGGGCTGCGGGTGGCCGGGGCCGTGCCGCGCCACGGGATCGGGCGGCCGCATCGCCATGCCTGGCTGTTGCTGCGCGAGGCGGCGGCGCTGGTCGCGGCGCTCAGCGCCAGACATTGACCGTGACGTAATCGCCACGGCCGCCCTGCCCCCAGATCCGCACCACGACCGTCGCGCCGCCCGCGACGATGCTGCGCGCGGCGACCGGGTCGATCCGGCCGCCCATCAGCATGCGTTTCATCGCCGCGCGGTTGTTCGCGTCGGCGAGGAACGGATCGCCCTCGTCGCCCGGGTCGCG
>NZ_DSDD01000444.1:0-1940 GCF_011048875.1 Rhodovulum sp. | reverse complement strand
GATCCGAGCCCATGTAATACTGGCCATAGCCGTGCCGCCGCCGCCCGGCATAGATATTCGTCTGCGACGACCCCATCGGGCGCAGATGCTCGAAGGCAAGCTCCGGGTCACGCCAGCTCACCGCCTTCCAGCCCAGCATGCGGGCCTTGTGGCAGTCGATGCCGTCCCACATCACCTCGCGCACGAAACCGCCGATCTGGCGGAAACAGGCCACCCGCATGAACTTGGACGCGCCGATCGACATCTCGTCGGAAATCTTCTCGCTGATCTGCCGACCCGCCCCGTCCACGTAATAGGTCTTGCCCGAACAGGTGCCGACGCGCGGATCGGCCTCCATCCGGTCCATGAGCCCGGCGAAATAGCCCGCGGGCAGATCCAGATCGAGGTCGAGCTTGCACAGATAGGTGTAGTCATCCAGCGAAACGGCCTCCAGCCCCGCATAGAACGCCTCGATCACGCCGGGGCCCACGGCGCGGTGGCCGCGATCCTCGCGCCGGATCACGGTGATCCAGTCATGGGCCGCGGCATATTCCGCCAGGATCGCGGGGCTTTCATCGGTCGAACCGTCATCGACAATCACCCAGCGCGCCGGGCGCTCGGTCTGGGCCACCACGCTGTCAAGCGTGCGACGCATGAATTTCGCCTCGTTGCGGCCGGGCGAGATCACGACATAGGCGCGGGGGGCAGGGGCGATGCTGGTCATGCGCCGGTTCTGCCCGAACGCAGTCTTTCAGGCAAGCATCCGGTGGCTGTTGTCTCAGAATGTCTACAATCGGTTTGCAAAAGCGGCCCGGAACGGTTTTCTGCGGGAGAAGGCAACAGCCGGACCGCATGAACCCGGCACGTGGTGGAGATTTCGAGAACATGTCATTGATGCGTGCGATCACCGAACGGACCGCCCGGGTGGGCGTGATCGGGCTGGGCTATGTCGGCCTGCCGCTGGCGGTCACCGCCGCGCGCCGCGGCTTTCCGGTCACGGGCTTCGATGTCGATCCGGGCAAGATCGACAAGGTCATGGCAGGGCAAAGCTATATCGACGCGGTCAGCCCGCAGGCGATGCAGGAGGCCTGTGCGAAGGGGATGGACGCGACCGCCGATTTCGCCCGGCTTTCGACCTGCCAGATCATCGTCATCTGCGTGCCGACACCGCTGAACCCGCAGCGCGAGCCGGACCTGTCCTATGTCGAGAAGACCGGGCATGCCATTGCCGCCCATATCCGCCCCGGCACCCTGGTGGTGCTGGAATCGACCACCTGGCCCGGCACCACGGACGAGGTTCTGGGGCCGATCCTGGGGACAAGCGGTCTGACGCTGGGCGAGGAGATCTTCCTGGCCTTCTCGCCCGAGCGCGAGGATCCGGGCAACACCGCGTTCAACACAAGCTCGATCCCCAAGGTGGTGGCGGGGTCGGGGCAGATGGCCGGCGATCTGGTCGAGGCGTTCTATGCCCGCGTCGTGGATCGCACGGTGCGCGTGTCCACGACCCAGACTGCCGAGGCGGTCAAGATCACGGAGAACATCTTTCGCGCGGTCAACATCGCGCTCGTGAACGAACTCAAGCTCGTCTACGACGCGATGGGCATCGATGTCTGGGAGGTGATCGACGGCGCCGCGACCAAGCCCTTCGGCTTCATGCCGTTCTATCCCGGCCCGGGCCTGGGCGGGCACTGCATCCCGATCGACCCGTTCTACCTGACCTGGAAGGCGCGCGAATACGAGGTGCCGACCCGCTTCATCGAACTGGCGGGCGAGATCAACACGCGCATGCCGCATCATGTCATCGACCGGCTGCGCGCCATCGTGGATGCCGAATGCGGCCGGGGCCTGAAGGGGACCGAGATCCTGCTGGTGGGCGTGGCCTACAAGAAGAACGTCTCGGACATGCGCGAAAGCCCGGCGATGAAGCTGATGCAATTGCTTGACGAGGCGGGGGCAAAGGT
>NZ_DSDD01000435.1:0-1985 GCF_011048875.1 Rhodovulum sp. | reverse complement strand
GGCATGACCCGCTCGACCATCGCGCTCAGCAGCGGCCCCAGCGCGCCCATCATGTGGGCGCGGGCCTCGTGATAGCTGAACGACATTTCCTGCAGGGTCTTGGCGAAATCCGCCGTGATGCGCGCATGCGACTCCGCTTCGGCGGCAGCCGCGTCGTCCCAGCCGGCCTTGTAGCCCTCCTCGAAGGCCTTCAGCCGCACGTCCTGGGCATCGAATGGCTCGGGCCGGGCCACCGGCTCCTCGACCCGCGGGGCCGAGAAATCCTCGAGGTTCAGTCGGCTCATGACGGCGTCTCCTGCCGTTCCTCCATCCAGCCGCGCAGGATCGCGACCGATTCATCGCGCCGCTCCTCGATCAGGTCGCGCAGTCGCCCGACCGGGTCGGTCGCGGATGCGCCGAAGCCGCCATCGGCAAAGCCGCCGCCGCCAGGGCCGCTATCGGTGAACTCCTCCGGATCGAGCGTGTTCATCGCCATCGTGCCCATCGGCAGGCCCGGCGTGATGCCGTCATCGGGGTCGATCTCGCCGTCAAGCCAGGTCTGCTCCGCCCCCGCACCCTGCGGCGGCGGCAGGCTTGCAGACGCGCCGCTGGCGCCACCGGCCAGGATCGGGCGGACCACGAACAGCCCCAGGATCAGCGCGACCACCGCCAGAACCGCAAGCTGGATCAACGTCAGCGGGTCAAGCGAGACCTCGGAGAACAGGCTGCCTCCGGGACCCGAGCCCAGCGCCTCGACCGGCTCGAACGGCATGGATTTCAGCGTGATGACATCGCCGCGCGAGCCGTCGAACCCGGCCGCCGAGGCGACCAGTTCGCGCAGCGCTTCGATCTCGGCCTCGGGCAGCGGTTCCCAGGTCGGCTTGCCTGCCTCGTCGCGCCCGGCCACACCGTCGACCAGGACCGCGATGCTCAGCCGCTTGAGCGCACCCGGGGCCCGCAGGATCTCGCGTTCGGTCTGCGAGACCTCGTAGTTCACGCGCTCCTGCGTCTGGCTCTCCTTGCGCTGCGACTGCCGGTCGGATGCGCCCGCGCCCTCGGGCAGGTTGCTTGCCACGGTCACAGCGCCGCCGCCGGTCTCGCTCGCGCTGGTCGAGCGTTGCTCGTTCTCCGAGCTGATCGCGATCCGGCTATCGGGGTCGATCCGCCGCTCGCGGATCGATTCGCTTTGCGTTTCCGTCTCGATGGTGACCTCGACCACGGCGCGTCCCGGACCCAGACGGGCCGCCAGCAGCCGTTCCAGCCGCGCCTTCAGCGCCTCGGCGCGGTCTTCGGCGTCGCCGCCCAGGCTGGCTGCGCCGTCCTCCGAGACGACGGTGCCGGTATTGGCGTCGATCACCGACACGTCGGCGGGCATCATTCCGGCGACGCTCGCGGCCACCAGATAGCGCAGCGCCTTGGCCTGGGCGGGCGCCAGCGGGCCACCGGCCGCGCCCACGGTGACCGCCGCCGCCGGCTTGACATTGCGCGCGAAGGGCCGCGCGCTGGGCGTTGCGATATGCACCCGCGCGCTGCGGAACTGCGGATTGGCCAGGATCGTGCGCGCCAGCTCGCCCTCCTTGGCGCGCCAATAGGCGGCGTCGAACATCTGCGAGGTGGTGCCGAATCCCGACAGCCCATCGAGCAGCTCATAGCCTGCCGCGCCATTCGCGGGCAGCCCTTCGCTGGCCAGTGTCATGCGCAGCGAATCGCGGTGGCGGGCATCGGCATAGATCGCGGGGCCGCGCACCTCGTAGGCGACGCCGGCCTGGTCGAGGGCGCGGATCACCTCGCCGGCCGCCGCTGTGTCGAGGCCGGAATACAGCAATGCCATGCGCGGGGCCGTGGCCGCGCGGGACAGCAACAGGACCGCGGCGAACATCGCGACGGTCGCCAGAATCACGATCACCCGGCGGCGCGGGGTCAGCCCGGTCCAAATGGCCATCAGCTGCTGCAAGTCGGGTCTCCCGATCCTGGGGGCTTCTGCCCCGTTTCTGCCGCATATCCAT
>NZ_DSDD01000089.1:0-1995 GCF_011048875.1 Rhodovulum sp. | reverse complement strand
TCGCGCGCGCCGCGGCCTGACTGCTGCAGCGCTGTTTCCGATGCTTGGCGCGGCGCTGGTCGCCGCCCTGATCCTTGGCGCGGCCACCGGCCCCTATGCCATCGCGCCGGGCGAGGTGCTGCGCCTGATGGCTGCGCGCCTGACCGGCACGCCCGAGGCGTCCACGGCGTCCACGGTGCTGTTCAACATCCGCCTGCCACGGGTTCTGGCGGCGGCGCTGGTGGGGGCGGCGCTGGCGGGCGCAGGGGCCTCCTATCAGACGATTTTTCGCAACCCGCTGGTCTCGCCCGACATCCTAGGCGTCTCTGCCGGGGCGGGGTTCGGGGCGGTGCTGGGCATTCTCTGGTCGATGCCGGTGATCGCGATCCAGTTGATGGGTTTTGCCGGTGGCCTTGCCACGGTGGCCCTGGTGATCGGTGTCGCGACGCTTTTGCGCGGGCAGGCCGAAGTTCTGGTCATGGTGCTGACCGGCATCGCGCTCGGGGCGCTGGCCTCGGCGGGGATTTCGATCGTCAAGATATTGGCCGATCCCGACCAGCAATTGCCCGCCATCACCTTCTGGTTGCTGGGCAGCCTTGCCGCGGTCAAACCGGGCGATCTGATGCTGGCGGTTCTGCCGGTGGTCGCGGGGCTTGTGCCGCTGGCGGCGCTGGCCTGGCGCATCGGCGTGATGGCGATGGGCGAGGACGAGGCGCGCGCGCTTGGCGTCGATACGGGGCGGTTGCGGCTGGTCGTGATCCTTTGCGCCACGCTGGTCACCGCCACGGCGGTGGCGATCGCGGGCATCATCGGCTGGATCGGGCTGATGGTGCCGCATATGGCGCGCTTTCTGGTCGGCGCGCGCTTCGACCGGCTGCTGCCCGCGAGCCTGCTGATCGGGGCGACCTTCCTTGTGCTGGTGGACACCGCCGCGCGGTCGCTGGCGACGATGGAAGTGCCGCTTGGCGTGCTGACCGCACTCATCGGCGCGCCGGTCTTTGTCTGGCTGCTGGCACGGGGGCGGCGGGAATGGGCGTGACGCCGCTGATCGAAGCAGAGGGTCTGGCCATCGGGCACCGGGGGCAGGTGCTGGCACGGGATATTGCGTTTGCGGTCCGCCCCGGCGAGGTTCTGGCAATCCTTGGCCCCAACGGCGCGGGCAAGACGACGCTGTTTCGCACGGCCCTGGGGCTGCTGCCGGCCCTGGCGGGCCGTGTCCGGTTATCGGGCCGGGATCTGGCGGGCCTGTCGCGGATCGAGATTGCCCGCGCCGTGGCGCTGGTCCCGCAAACGCTGCATGTTCCTTTCGCCTTCACTGCGCGCGATGTTGTGCTGATGGCGCGCACGGCCCGTCTTCAGACCTTCGGGCGGCCCTCGGCCACAGACCGGGACGCGGCGCAGGCGGCACTGGATCGCCTGGGGCTGGGCGCGCTTGCCGGGTGCCCGGTGACCGAGCTGTCGGGTGGCCAGCGCCAGATGGTGCTGATCGCGCGGGCGCTGGCACAGGAAACGCCGCTCTTGGTGCTGGACGAACCCGCCGCCTCGCTCGACTGGGGCAACCGCCACCGCCTGATGGAGCGATTGGAGCGCCTCGCCGCCGAGGGTCTCGGCCTGATCCTGTCGACGCATGAGCCCGCCCATGCCGCCAGGCTCGCCGACCGCGTGATGACCGTGGACTCTGCTGGCGGTACATGGACCGGCCCGGTTTCGGTAGCATTGCAGCCTGACCGACTTGCGCGTCTTTATGACCTGCCGCTGGACCGCGCGGAGATCACGCCACGACCTTTGACCTGATCGACCGCGCGATTGACCTGACCCGGCAACAAGAACAACCACTTTGTCTATGCTGCCGCACGCGGTGCAACGATTTTATAAAATTAAAAACAATGACTTATACCAACGGCCCGTTCGGCTGGCTCGAGGGGGATTCCCAAAGCTCACGAACTCTGGCTCAGTGCGGTCTCAAAGGATGGAGGCAGGCATGGCAGGGATAGCGATCACACGGACGGAGCTGAC
>NZ_DSDD01000061.1:0-1998 GCF_011048875.1 Rhodovulum sp. | reverse complement strand
GGCGAAGATCGCGGCGGCCGCGCGCGAAATTGGCGCCTCGCTCGACGGGATCGAGATCGTCGAGGCGGCGGATCACCATGCCGCGGCAAATATTGCCGTCGACCTGGTGACGCAGGGCCGGGCGGCGGCGCTGATGAAGGGGCATCTGCATACGGATATCATGCTCAAGGCCGCGCTGCGGAAGGAAAACGGCCTGCGCGCGGGCCGTCGGTTCACCCATGTCTTCGTGATGGACGTCCCCGGCGTCGCCTACCCGCTGCTGGTCACCGACGCCGCGATCAACATAGCTCCCGATCTGCGCACCAAGATGGACATCGTCCAGAACGCCATCGACCTTGCGATCTCGATCGGGATCGAGGCTCCCAAGGTCGGGGTGCTGTCGGCGGTCGAGACGGTGAACCCCGATATTCCGTCCTCGCTGGACGCGGCGCTTCTTTCCAAGATGGCCGAACGCGGCCAGATCACTGGTGGCCTTGTCGACGGGCCGCTTGCCATGGACAACGCGGTCGACATCGCCGCGGCGCGCACCAAGGGGATCAAGGGCCAGGTCGCAGGGCGTGCCGAGGTGCTGGTGGTGCCGAACATCGATGCCGGCAACATGCTGGCAAAGCAGTTGGCCTATATCAGTCATGCCGAGGGAGCGGGCGTGGTGATGGGGGCGCGGGTGCCGATCATCCTGAACTCGCGGTCGGATGACGACAAGGCGCGGCTTGCCTCCTGCGCGGTGGCGGCGCTGCACGAGGCGCGGCTGGCGGGCCGGTTGCCAACGGGCGAACTGGCGGCCGGGCGGGCGGTGGAATAGGCGATGACGGATATCCTGACGCTGAATGCAGGCTCGTCTTCGCTGAAATTCGGCCTGTTCGAACTGGACAATCCCGGGGCGGAGCCCGTGGCGCAGATCCTGGGCGAGATCGACCGGATCGGCAACGGGCCGCATATGCGGGCGCGCAGTGCCGCGGGTGCGGTGCTGTCGGATGCTCGGCTTTCCTCCGAAGACGCGGCCGATCACGCCTGCGCGCTGGAACGCGTGCTGGAGTTGATCGCGCGCGCCCGACCCGGGGCGGCAATCGACGCGGTGGGGCATCGCATCGTGCATGGCGGGCCGGACCATGCCGTGCCCGTCCGGCTGACCCCGGAAGTGCTGGACGCGCTGGCCCGGCTGGAGCCGTTGGCGCCCTTGCACCAGCCGCATAACCTTGCCGGTGTGCGCGCTGCGCTGGCGGCCTTTCCGCAGGCGGTCCAGGTCGCCTGTTTCGACACGGCCTTTCACCGCCATCACCCCTGGGTGAACGACACGTTCGGGCTGCCGCGCGCTTATTACGACAAGGGCGTGCGGCGCTACGGCTTTCACGGGCTCAGCTATGACTATATCGCCGGGCGGCTGACCCAGATTGCGCCGCACCTGCATGCGGGCCGCGTGATCGTCGCGCATCTGGGCAACGGGGCGTCGATGTGCGGGATGATCGGCGGGCGCTCGATCGCCTCGTCGATGGGGTTCTCGGCGCTGGACGGGCTGCCGATGGGCACGCGCTGTGGTCAGCTCGATCCGGGCGTGGTGCTCTACCTAATGCAGCACGAGGGCATGGGCGCGGACGAGATCGCGGACCTGCTTTATCGCCGCTCGGGGCTTCTTGGGATGTCGGGGCTGTCGCATGACATGCGCGAACTGGAGGCCGCCGGGACCGACCCTGCGAATCAGGCGATCGGCTATTTTGTCTTCCGTATCCGCCGCGAACTGGGCGGGCTGTCGGCCGCGCTGGGGGGGCTGGATGCGCTGGTCTTCTGCGGCGGAATTGGCGAGAACTCGGTCCTTATCCGGCAAAAGGTCTGCGAGGGCATGGGCTGGATTGGGATGGAGCTTGACGAACTGCGCAACCGCAGGGGCGAGACCGTGATCAGCACCGATCTCAGCCGGGTGCGTGTGCTGGTGATCCCTACCGACGAGGAAATCGTGATCGCACGGGCGGCGCGCGACATGCTGGGGCAGATCGGCTGAAG
>NZ_DSDD01000294.1:0-2052 GCF_011048875.1 Rhodovulum sp. | reverse complement strand
GCCATCGCTCACTGGCAGACGGTAGAACCGCGTCCCGTCGGCCAGCCGCAATTCGCCCCTGCGGGCGGCCGGACCGACCGGGTCGGGATGCAGTCGCATGGCCAGTTCGTATTCGCCGTGTCGTGACATCCAGTGCGACCACTCGCCGTCGCCGGGTAGCCTGGGCTGCACCCAGATGGTGTAGTGGCTTTCGATGCTCCGTTCCCTGCGCGGGGTGCCAGCGGGCGCGCCCTCGGGTAGGTCCTGTGCCGGGCTGGCCTCCCCGCTGGTAGTATAGCTGATCGAGTCGATCAGACGGAGCACCGTGGGATCGGCATGGAATCCGGGCATGCCCGAAACCTCGACCGAGGCGGTATCGCCACCCTAAAGGCAGGTCTCGAACACGAAGAACCGGGACTTTTCAAGGCTGTCGCGCCCATCGCTTTAAAGGCGCGATTTCGTCTTTCGAGACGCTCGAGTTCGGCCCTGAAGTCCTGTTCCAAGTTCAGGGATCTCGACTTCGGTCCTGTCGCCGAGGTCCTGGATGTCGGCGACGATTCCCTGACCCCTGTCCGCAAGCTGCCGGGAGCGGCCGGAAACCAGCCTGGAATCCCATTTGTAGTCGATGCCGTTCCGGACGATCTCCTGGGTCCAGATCGCCTGGCGCTGTTCGAGCGAGCCGATGCTGTGCTCGACGGGCACGTCATAACTTTTCAGGGTGTTTTGCCCGACGCTGACGAGGTTCAGGGCGACTCCGACGAACGCATGGCCCAGCATCGAGGCAATGTTTCCCCCGATGCCGGCGGCGTCTGGCAGGGCAAAGATGGTTGCGATCCGCGCAATTGCCTCCGCCGGACGGTCGACGCTCCCGAGCTGTTCCAGGAGTCCGGTCTCGGCCAGATGCGTAACCGTAGCGATTCGCCGAGGCCGATTGCAGCGCCATGAACAGTTCGGCCATGCGGGTAATGCCGGGAAAGCCTGCGCCGCGAATCCGAACGATGCCCGGCAGCGTGGTGGTGACCGTGCCGGGGGTCAGGTCGATTTCCAGCCTGCCCGACCAGCCCGCCATCGCGGCTGCGGGCACGCGGCGCGTCCAGGTGGCCCATACCCCGCGCGACAGCGACATTTCCCAGTCGCCCGCGTATAGACCCCGGTCCAGCCGTACCAGCCGCAGCGCGCCCTCGACCGTCAGGCGGGCATTATCCTCGAAGGCATCGCCGTTGAGATCGAAAGGTGCCCACCCGCCCGGGCGGCCTTCGGGGAAAAGCGAACGCAGGACAGGGGCCGGCTCGGGCTGCTCCGGCGCAGACGCAGGCGAGGGGTTTCGGTTGCCGCACCGCCACCGGTCAGCACCGCCAGCCGCAGCCCCTGCCCGCTGGCCAGAAGTGGCCAGTCCAGAGTTGTTTCCGATCAAGTTGAAGCATATCCTGCGTGGCGAAGATAGCGGGCGCATTCCTGTGGGGTGAAGGCAGTCAGGGCGGATGCGATGGCGCTGCAGAGGGTATCGGCGCATCGGGCGGCGGCGCTTCGCACGAGGGCCTTGAGCCTGGCGAAGACCATCTCAATGGGATTGAGGTCTGGCGAATAGGCAGGCAGGAAGTGCAACTCGGCGCCGCGTGCCTCGATGGCAGCGCGCGCCTTGGTGTTCTTGTGGACGCTGAGGTTGTCGCAAATCACGATATCGCCCGGCTGCAGGGTTGGCGCGAGCATCTGCTCGACCCAGGCGCAGAATGCGTCGCCGTCCATGGCACCCTCGATCAGCCGGGGCGTCGATCCGGCCGTTACGCAACCCCGCGATGAACGTATTGTTGCGCCAGTGCCCATGCGGGACGGTGCCGACGCAGGGGGCGCCGCGCGCCTGTTCCGCGGCAATCACGGTCTTTTTTTTGCGCGTGATGCCGTGGCGGGCGAGCAGCCGGGAGACGCTGCTCCCCGAGGTCGCAATGCCCTCGCAGGCCAGCCGCGCCACGATCTCGCCGAGGTAAAGATCGGGGGTTTCCTCCAGCCAGCCAAGGATCTTCGACGCATGGGCCTCAAGGGTATCCGAGCGCCGGTCCCCGCCCATCGGCAACG
>NZ_DSDD01000174.1:0-2076 GCF_011048875.1 Rhodovulum sp. | reverse complement strand
GCGCGCCCAGAAGCCCGTCGGGCGCGACCAGTTCGGCCATTGTGCGACGTTCGTCCAACACCCCCGCCAGAAGCCGCAAGGCCGCGGATCGTGCGTTGTCTACGGTCTCGGCCATCGCCTCGGCCCTGCTTGTTCACTGCCCGGGCCGGGGTATATCAAGGGGCGCGAACCGGCAAGGAGACCACGCGATGACCGAGACATCCCGCAAGGACCTGCCGCCCGCGGCGATCCGCGCGCTGCAGGAAGCCGAAGCGCGGCGCAAGGCTGCACAGGCACCGGACCTTCCGCCCGAGCTGGGCGGCCGGGACGGACCCGAGCCAGTGCGTTATGGCGACTGGGAGAAGAAGGGCATCGCAGTCGATTTCTGACCGCGCCGAAAGAGAGCAGAGCGCCCCGCCAACCAGTTCGGGCCGGCGGGGCCGCGGTGCCGGATGCGCCTTTGGCGCAGCTATTCGATCCTCAGGTCAGCATGCTGGCCCGTGCCCTTGTCGGCGACGAATCGCACGGTGCGTCCATTCACCAGAACGAGCTGGCAATTCGGGCCAAGGTCACGCGTTCCGAACTTGAGATCACGGCAGAAATACCTGCCATCCCAACGCCAGGCCCCGGTGACGCGCTTGCCAAAGGCCTGACCGCGGATTTCACCGCCGGGCGTCACTGCGAGGTTTATTCCAAGACGTTTGAGGCTTTTGCCGTCCACGAGGCTGACGAATCCCGAGCGGCTTTCTACCGCGCGGAACCCCTCGGCAGAGGCAGGTGCGGCAGCCGTAACCGCTAGGGCTGCAGCGGCGAGCAAGGTTGCGCATTTCATCGCGTCTCTCCGGTGTCGTTCTGACTGGCTCGGTGCCAGCACTGTTACGCAGAACTATTGCCAACGGATGAATCGTCGAGCACGGTTTTGCCGACCGCGCTGCAGGCGCACCGGACCGGTTTTCGGAACACAAGGATCCGGATCAGTCCTTTTTCGGCTTGGCCGTCGTCTTCTTTCGGGCAGGCTTGGCGCGAGCGGGCATCCCGGTCTCGGTCGCGCGCTGCAATTCCTCGATCGCCCGGAACCAATGTTCCTCTGCCTTGCCCTCTGGCCGTCCCTCACGGTTCCAGATGTGATAGGCGGCCTCCTGGATACGGTCGTCTTCGGGTTTTCCCTTTGCCATGGCATTTCCTCCGCTCGTGACTTGCGACGTTCCTTGTCCGGGCAGGCGCAGCGACCCGCCCGCAGATGCTGATACAGGAATCGTAACGGTTGCACGACAGGCATTCGCGGGCGGATCCGCGCCCTTTTTTAAAGGCCCGGTCGGCACCGCCCCGGCACCCTGCCGCCCCGATCGGCGCATCGCTGCCGCGGCGCGCGAAAGCATGGGCTCTTGCGCAAGCCTTGCTGACCCAGGTCCGATCCGGCGGCGCCAGTTCGGGTGGGTATCGACGGTGCCGGGCAGGTTCGCCTGATCGGTCCGGCCCAGCAGGTCCTCGATCTGAAGCGCGACCAGCCGGGCGGGGGTTGCGGCGAGATAGCCATGCAGCGCCTCGACATCCTCACCCCCCGCGCGCCGGGCCAGATCGGCGACCGCGTCTGCCCGGCCGCGGCGCAGTTCGGCCAAACGCCCGGGCGCGACATGGCCAAGCCGGGCGTGCCAGTCGATATCCGTGCCCTGCCGCCAGCCCGCGAAAGGGGGCAGGTCATGGGTGCCGAAACTGGCCATCACCGCCTCCGGCCAGTCCTCTGGGCACGGATCGAACATCGCAAGACGGCAGCCGAGGATGCCCGAGGCGGCAAGGTCGGCGCGCAAGCCCTCGGGGATCACGCCCAGATCCTCGCCGACGATCACCGCGCCCGCCCGCGCCGCCTCGATCCGGGCGACGGCCAGCAGGGCGGGTTTGGGCATGGCGACATAGGCGCCGGGGCCGTCGCCGGGAACCCAGAAGGCGCGCTCGAAGCCCAGGATGTGGTCGATCCGCAAGAGCCCGGCAAAGCGCAACTGCGCGCGCAGGATCTCGGCAAGCGGCCGGAATCCGCGGGCGGCCAGCGCCTGCGGGATCATCGGCGCCAGCGACCAGTTCTGGCCCTGCGGCGCAAAG
>NZ_DSDD01000416.1:0-2106 GCF_011048875.1 Rhodovulum sp. | reverse complement strand
CTATTCGCCAGACCTCAATCCGATCGAAATGGTATTTGCCAAGCTCAAGGCCCTCGTGCGAAGCGCCGCCCCGAGATGCGCTGACAGCCTCTGCAGCGCCATCGCTTCCGCCCTGACTGCCTTCACCCCGAAGGAATGTGCGCGCTATCTCCGGCACGCAGGATATGCTTCAACTTGATCGGAAACAACTCTAGCGCCCCCTTCTTCTGGCCGGAAATATCCCGGGGGGTCCGGGGGGCAGCGCCCCCCGGCGGGTCGCCCCGGCGCCAGCCGGGGCGAAACCCGCCTTGTCGGCCAGACCGCTAGTCGGCCAGGCCATAGGCCGCGCGCAGGTCCCGCTGCGTGCCCGGCCGGAACTCCCCGTCGATCGCGCCGCCATAGAACGCGTGCTCGCGCAGCAGCGCATGCAAGACCCGCCTCGTCTCGGGCTTGAACATGGTCGGCCGCTCGGTCAGGATCTCCAGCATATCCGCGCTGCCCGAGCGCAGCGCGCCGTAAAGATAGCCCGCTGCCCCGGCCGGGCCCTTGCCCTCGACCAGCCCGTCATCGATCAGCGCGGCATAGTTGAACATCGCCTGCGGATGGCGCTGCGCGGCGGCGCGCTCGAAAGAGCCCAGCGCGCGTTTCGCATCGCGCGGCAGGCCCAGCCCGCCCTGGGAATGCATGAAGGTCAGGTCCTTCAGCGCATCCGCGAATTCCTGCTCCGCCGCCTGCCGGTAGAGCGCCAGCGCGCGCCTCGTCCTGCGCCACTCCCAGCCCCGTCTCGTAAAGCTTGGCCAGCTCGAACTGCGCCTCGGGCGCGCCCGCCTCGGCCGCCCGCGTCAGCGACTGCACGGCCTCCGCCGGGTCGAACCGGTCCTCGGCAGGGTTCAGCCGCTTATAGGCCAGCCCCAGGATCGAGCGGGTATCGCCTTCGGCGGCCAGCGCGGCCAGTTGCAATTCCTGCTCGGGGCGCAGGCTCGACCAGGCGATGCGGTGATCCTCGTCGCGCACCCGCCCATCGGCCTCGCCCGGACCGGCCAGGTAGAACGGCTCGTCCGAGAGCGCGCCATAGGTATGCGGCTCCTGGCGGTTGGCGATCGCCTCCAGCACCCGGTCGCGCACCTGCCGGAACATCAGCGAGATCTCCAGCCCCGGCTGCGCCAGCCGGTCGATCAGCGCCAGCGCAAAGAGGCTGTTCTCGCCCTCGCCATCCAGCGCCACCTGCCCGTCGCGCGCGGCAAAGGCGACCAGCGTGCCGCGCTCGGGCGAGGGCGGCGCCAGCCCCGCGCGACCGCCGCCCGACGGCGCGCTGGTGTCGATCAGGTCGCCAAACGGGTTGTCGCGACAGGAATCCAGGATCACGATCCGCATCCGCCGCGCCCGGTCGACCGCGTGTAGCAGATCGCCCAGCGAAACCGCCTGCCCCTGAACATCCCGGTTCGAGCGCACCGCCGCAGCCGCCGCGATCACAAGGGCCAGGACAAAGACGCGCATGGAACACCCCCGCAACCACCCGTTCCGCCCCATCCTATCCGATTCGCAGCGCGGCAGAACCGCGCCCGGCACCGGCGCGGATTGGCCGGAGCCGATCATTGTGGTAAACTTCCGGGGTTACGTTGCTTTCGCACGGTTGGGGGTGTGTTTCTCTCAGGTTGTCATGGTCGTGACGGGGCTGTGCTCGCAACCGCCGCCGGGCTGTTGCCGTGTAGGTGGATGCGCCCATGGAAAGCGGGCGGACCGGTTGCCCAGCCGCGCCAACCGGAGGACGTCCCATGGCCACCAGAGCATATCCCGCAGCAGTTGCGTTGACGCTCGCGCTGTTCCTCGTGCCCTTCACCGCCAATGCGCAGGATATTGGCGACGATGAAGAAGAAGACCCCCCTCCCAGATCGAGGAAGGCAATGGCGGTCCCTCCATCGACCCGCCCGAGTTCTATCCGGTGCCCCCGGACGGGCCGCGCGGTGTCGTATCCGACGCGATGACCGACCTGATCCTGCTCGATATCGCCGAGGCGCGCGACATCTGCAGTATCCGTCTTGATCAAGCGGTTTTTTCAACCCAAGTCCGGTCGGCTTTGACAAGCGCGTTTGCCATTTCGATGAGCTTGCGCATGATGACAACGAT
>NZ_DSDD01000276.1:0-2115 GCF_011048875.1 Rhodovulum sp. | reverse complement strand
GGCGCCCGCGGGCGCCAGTCTGGCCTCTTTCGGGCGCCTCAGCCCCGGGCGCGCAGCCGCAGCGCGCCGAAGCCCGCAAGCCCGGCCAGCAGCAGCGGCAGGCCCGCCGGCAGCGGCACCGGGGCGAGGGCGGCGGCGAATTCGGCCGTGGTCAGCCGGGTGCCATCGGCGAACTGCCAGTCCTGCCAGTTGCGGAAGCCACCCGACAGCACGCCCTGTCCGGTCATCAACCGCAGCATGTAGGTGTCGTCATCGACCGCCTCGAAGCCCAGCACGTCGGTCAGCATGTAGGACATGAGGCTGACGGTATTCTCGCCCGCGCCGCCGTCGAACAGCCCCGCGATCAGCAGGTCGGAGGTCAGCGCGCCGATGCCGAGCAGGTCGTCGCCCGCGCCGAACAGGACATCGCCGTAAAGACGGCTGTCGCCCATCAGCGTCAGCTTGCTGTCGCCCTGCGTCGGAGCAAGGCCGATGGCGATGCCGCCGCGCCCGACCATCGTGCCGGAATTGATGATCTCGACCGATTGGCGCGCCTGGCTGACATGGTCGTCGGGCCGGTTCGGGTCATGGGCGGCCGAAATCGCGCGCGGCCCTTCCATGTAGCCTTCGTTGACGATCCGCACCGACCCGGCGGGGCGCACGGGGTCGCGGCTGTTGTCGAATTCGCCGTCGAGGTCGATGGCGGCCTTGTTGGAGTCGTCATTCGGCCCCAGCGAAAGCAGGACACCGCCAAGGGCGTTGTAGACCTCGCCCTCGTCCAGGTCGATCGCGTCGTCGGTGCCGACGATGCGGCCGTAATTCTCGGCCCGGCCCGAGGCGAACTGCACGCCGTCCTCGTCGGCCTCGGTCTCGTCGATCTGGATCAGGCCGCGGTTGATCAGGGTGAAATCGTCGCGCGCCTCGACCACTTCCTCGCCGCCATAAAGCGCGCCATTGTTGATGACGGTCGAGCCCTGGCCGCGGATCTGAAGCGCCCGGCCGTCGGTCGAACGGATCACGCCATCATTGATGACGGTCGTGCCCGGGTAATCCGAACCGCCGCGCACCGCCTGGCGGCGGGCCTCGATCAGCGCGCCCTCGGCATTGATCACGGTCAGCCCGCCATCGCCGCCGCGGCTATGGATGCCCCGGTCGCCGCCCGAGATCGTGCCATTGTTGATATAGGTCTGGTTCGTGCCCTGAACCTCGATCGCGTTATTCGCGTTGTCTTTGGCGGTATTCGGGTTCTCGATCAGCCCGTCATTGGTCAGCTCGATGTCGTCGCCGCCAAAGCGGAAGGCGGGCGTCGTCGCGCCGGTCGAGGACACGGTCGCGCCGCTTTCGACGAGGATGGTCAGGCCGTTCTCATCCCAGCGCTGGTCGGTCGAGGTGGAGCCATCCGCGCAGGTCAGCGTCAGGGCCGACAGCGTGCAGGCCTGGGCCGCGGGCGTCAGCGCGACAAGTCCGAGCGCGGCGGTGGTCAGAAGCAGAATTCGGGGCATGTCAGATCCTTCGAATTGCAGATACCTGCGGGCTATCGTCCGCGCGTAACAGCAATTTGAAGGACAGGTGACAAACCGGGCCGGGGCCGGGATGTCAGAACAGGATCACGTTGCGCCGCGCTGCGCCGGTTTTCGTGTCGGCGATGGCCGCGTTGATCTGGTCCAGCCGCCAGCGCCCCGAGATCAGCTCGTCCAGCCGGATCCGGCCCAGGCGGTAAAGCTCCACGATCCACGGGATGTCGCGGACCAGCACCCTGTCGCCCGGCACACCCCCCGTGACCCCCGGCCCGATGGCGGCGACATGGGCCCCCAGCCTCGTGCCCGTAGACGGCGGGCAGGCTCTGGTTCCAGGCCCCCTCGGCCATCGAGATGTCGGAATGGCAGATCGCGACCGCGCCCAGCGTGACCTCGACCTCGACCGGCCCCGGCGGGCGCTGGTGCAGGGTCTCGATAGTCAGAGGGGCGGCGAAGGCTCGGCAGATGCCGGCTTTGATCGGGCGCATGGGCATCTCCCCGGGGCTCAGGCCGGGGCGCGGCTGTCGCGTCGCGCGACGAAGACAAGGGCGCAGGCGATCATCAGGCTGGCCGCCAGCAGGAACGGTGCCCCGGGCAGGATCAGGGGCGCCCCCTCGCG
>NZ_DSDD01000414.1:0-2119 GCF_011048875.1 Rhodovulum sp. | reverse complement strand
GGGGGGCTATGCCGATGCCCATCTTGCGGGCATGGATGCCGCCGCGCTGGACGCCTTCGAGGCGCTGCTGGCCGAGGACGATCACGACCTCTACCAATGGGTGACGGGCCAGGCCGCGCCGCCCGCCCGCCTTGCCCTGTTGATCGAAAAATTGGCCGTGCGTACCGACGGTTAGATCGCTTTTTTCACGCTTTAACGGAATATTCGCGACTGATTCCGTATCTCTGCCTGAGAACAAGGAACGGCGGAGTATGACATGAGTATCCATTCCCCCATCGAGACAGGCGGCCGGACCGGCGTGATGAACGATTATCTCGACGCGCTGTCGCTGGTCGAACGGCTGCACCGGCTGCTTCTGGACGTCATCAAGGACGAGTTCGAGCGGCTTGGCGTGCTGGATCTGAACGCGGTCCAGGCGCTGTTGCTGTTCAATATAGGCGAGAACGAGGTGACCGCGGGCGAGTTGAAGACGCGCGGCTATTACCAGGGCTCGAACGTGTCCTACAATCTCAAGAAACTGGTGGAAAAGGGCTTCATGCACCACCAGCGCTGCGAGATCGACCGCCGCTCGGTCCGCGTCCGCCTGACCCCAAGGGGGCGCGAGATTCGCGACATCGTTGCCGGTCTCTTCGCCCGCCATGCCGAGGGGCTGGTGGTGCGCGGCGTGGTCACCGCCGACGGGCTGACCGAGATCGCCGACGCGCTCAAGCGGATGGAACGCTACTGGACCGACCAGATCCGCTATATCTACTGACGGCCCGGCCCCCCGGCGGGGCCGTCCGCCTACCAGTGCCCGGTATTGGGCATGCTCACCCAGGGCTCCTGCGGCTCCAGCGCCCCGCCCATCTGCAACAGTTCCACCGACACGTTGTCGGGGCTGCGCACGAAGGCCATCCGTCCGTCCCGCGGCGGGCGGTTGATCGTCACGCCATTGTCCATCAGGTGCTGGCACATCGCATGGATGTCCTCGACCGCATAGGCGAGATGCCCGAAATGCCGGCTGTCGGATGGCAGCCCCTCGTCGCCGTCCCAGTTCCAGGTCAGTTCCACCGGGCATTCCTCCTGTCCCGGCGGCGCCATGAAGACCAGCGTGAACCGGCCCTGTTCGCTCTCGACCCGCCGGACCTCCTTAAGCCCCAGTAATTCGTAGAACGCCTTTGACGCCTCCAGGTCCTTCACCCGGACCATCGTGTGCAGATAGCGGATTTGCATGCGCAGCCTCCTTTTCCTGCGCGCAGCCTAGCACGCCCCGGCCGCCCGGCCACACCCCCGCATCTGGGTGTTTTACGATCCACCCCGCATAGATATAGTGTTACCCGACTCGTCTTCAGCGAAAGGACCGCGCCATGTCGCTCACCCAGGATCAGCTTGCCGAGATCGAGGCCCAGCGCGGCCAGGCCACGCCCACGCTGCGCGCCACCGCGCCGGGCATGGAAAACCGCCTCTACACCGCCCATCCGGTGCTCGACCACGGCCTGATCCGGGTGATCGACTACATGGGCGACGATGCCGCGATCTGCCAGGCGGCGCGGGTTTCCTATGGCACCGGAACCAGATCCGTCTCCAATGACGAAGGGCTGATCCGCTACCTGATGCGCCACTGGCACTCGACGCCCTTCGAGATGTGCGAGGTCAAGTTCCACGTCAAGCTGCCGGTGTTCGTCGCCCGGCAATGGATCCGCCACCGCACCGCCAACGTCAACGAATACTCCGCCCGCTATTCGATCCTCGACCGCGAATTCTACATCCCCGCCCCCGACGCGCTGGCCGCCCAATCCACCGTCAACAACCAGGGCCGCGGCGAATTGCTCGAAGGCGAAGAGGCCGCCCGCGTCCTCGACATCCTCAAGACCGACGCCGCCCGGGCCTATGACAATTACGAGGCGATGCTGTCCACCGAAGGCCAGAAGGGCCTGGCGCGCGAGCTTGCCCGCATGAACCTTCCCGCCAATATCTACACCCAATGGTACTGGAAGACGGATCTGCACAACCTCTTCCACTTCCTGCGCCTGCGCGCCGACATCCACGCCCAATACGAGATCCGCGTCTATGCGCAAGTGATGTGCGAGATCGTCGCCGACTGGGTGCCGCTGGCGTATAAAGCCTTTGCCGATTACCG
>NZ_DSDD01000257.1:0-2129 GCF_011048875.1 Rhodovulum sp. | reverse complement strand
GGCGAGGCGGGATTGCGCGGCGGGCCGCCGGGGGATCTGTACATCTTCATCGAGGTGGCCGATCACCCGCTGTTCGAGCGTGACGGCATGACGCTGTTCTGCCGGGTGCCGGTCTCGATGGCGACGGCAGCCCTGGGCGGCGAGATCGAGGTGCCCACGATCGACGGCGGGCGTTCGCGCGTGAAGGTGCCCGAGGGCAGCCAGTCGGGCAAGCAGATGCGCCTGCGCGGCAAGGGGATGCCGGGACTGCGCGGCGGCGGGCAGGGCGATCTGCTGATCGAGCTTGCGGTCGAGACGCCGGTCAACCTGACCACAAGGCAAAAGGAATTGCTGCGCGAGTTCGAGGAGTTGAGCGAGGAGAACAACCCCGAGGGGTCGTCCTTCTTTCGCAAGGTCAAGAGCTTCTGGGACGGGATGAAGGGCTGAGGCCGCGGATTCTTCTGCGGCGTTAATCCTTCGTTCAGCATGATTTCCCTAGGCTCGGGGCATGACTCGCCCGCGTGATCCCAACAGCTTCTCGGAGCCGCCGCTGCCGCTCTTTGCCGAGGCGCGGCCGGTGCCGCTGTCGCAGGCCGACCGGCCACCCTCCTACCTGCGCGATCACCGCCAGCGGTTGCGCACCCGCTTCATGGAGGGGGGTGCGGATGCGATGCCGGATTACGAATTGCTGGAGATGCTGCTGTTCCGCGCCATCCCGCGCCAGGACGTCAAGCCGCTGGCCCGCGCGTTGCTGGAGCGGTTCGGCGATTTCAACGGCGTGTTGTCGGCGCCCACCGCCCGGCTGCGCGAGGTGATCGGCGTGGGCGAGGCGGTGCTGGTCGAACTGAAGCTGGTCGAGGCGGCGGCGCATCGGCTGGCGCGCGCCCGGATCATGCACCGGCAGGTGATTTCAAGCTGGGATGTCCTGCTGGATTATTGCCGCACCTCGATGGCGCATCGCCAGACCGAACAGTTCCGCGTGCTGTTCCTGGACCGCAAGAACATCCTGATCGCCGACGAGGAACAGGCGCGCGGCACGGTCGATCATGTGCCGGTCTATCCCCGCGAGGTCGTCAAGCGGGCGCTGGAGCTGAACGCCTCGGCGCTGATCCTGGTGCATAATCACCCCTCGGGCGACCCGACGCCGTCGGAGTCGGACATCGCGATGACCGGGCAGATCGCGGCGGGCTGCACCGCGCTGGGGATCGTGCTGCACGATCACATCATCGTCGGCAAGGCGCGCGAGATCAGCCTGCGCGCAGAGGGTTATATCTAGGCTCAGCGCAGCCAGACCTCGACCCGGCGGTTGATGAATCCGCCCCAGGCGCTGTTGTCGCAGGCGATGGGCAGGGCTTCGCCGAACGCCTCGACCCTGAGCGCCACGCGCGACAGGTCGGCCGCGGTCGCCACCGCCCGCACTGCGTCATGCACCGCCTCGGCCCGGAGCCGCGCGATGCCAAGATTGGCCTCGGCCGGTCCGTCGCCATCGGTGAATCCTGCGAAGATCAGGGTGTGCCCGTCGAAGACCCCGGCCTCCAGCGCGCGGGCCAGCGCGCCGATATTGCCGAAGGATTGCGCGTCGAGCTCCGCCGAGCCGCCCTCGCGGAAGCGAAAGGTGGTGGTCAGGCGTTGCGCCCCCGCCAGCGCCGCGACAAGGCGCTGCAATTCGGACAGCGGCACCTCGGGTCCGGCCCGGGCGATGGCCAGGCCCAGCCGGTCGCCCTGGCGGCCGAAGGGGATGGTGTCGCGCAGCTGGTCGACGAAACCCGCGCGCCGGATCACCAGCTGCGCGGGGGGCGTGTCGAGCCAGTCGAGGAACTCGCGCACGAAGAGCTGTTGCCTGCGCGCGGGAGCATAGAGGAACAGCGGCGCGACGAGGGGGTAATCCTCGGTCTTGACCGATTGTCGGTTTGCAACCAGGCGCGGGCCGCAGCCGCCGGTCAGCGGCACCTGCTGCGCGTCGCCCAGCGCCGAGAGGCGGGTCAGTCCGACGCCCAGCGGATCGGCGGCAACCGCGGCCGACAGCGCGGCGGCCCCGGGATGGCGGCGGGCGGCGGGTGTGGGTGATGCGCCGTCGAGCAGCCGCAGGGCGATGGCCTGCTGCAACCCGTCCTGCCGGTCGAGCAGATGCACCGTCAGCGGCGCGTCGG
>NZ_DSDD01000410.1:0-2132 GCF_011048875.1 Rhodovulum sp. | reverse complement strand
GCTCGGGGCGCGAGAGAAAGCAGGCGGCGAGGGTGTGGTAGAAATCCCCGCGCTGCGAGAACCCCGCCGCCTCGACCGCGCGGATCGCGTCGATCACCCGGCCGGGGCCGACCGGAAGCCCGGCCTTGCGCAGGGCGCGCGCGAAATGGAGCATGTTGTGGCTGAGCTTGCCATCGTCAGGGATGTCGAGCGTATGCAGGTCTGCCATTCTCGGCCTCGGGCTCTGTTGGAGAGGCCGGGGGGCCGTCTGCCCCCCGGACCCCCCGAGGATATTTCAGGCCAGAAGAAGATCGGGCCGGATCGGGTCAGGCGGGCGCCAGTTCCGCGCGGACCTCGTCGAGCAGGCGTTTCGCCTTGGAGCCCACGATCTTCCGGATGTCGTCCTGGTATTTCAGAAGCGCCCCGATCGTGTCGGCGATGACCTGCGGCGACAGGTCGATAACGTCGAGCGCGAGCAGGCATTTCGCCCAGTCGATGGTTTCGGCAACACCGGGTTTCTTGAACAGGTCTTCGGAGCGCAGTTTCTGGACGAAGGCCACGATCTCGCGCGAGAGCGTTTCCGCCGCTTTGGGGGCGCGGGCATGCAGGATGTCGAGTTCGCGCCGGGAATCGGGATAATCGACCCGGTGATAGAGGCAGCCCCGCTTCAGCGCGTCATGCACCTCGCGGGTGCGGTTCGAGGTGATGACCACTATCGGGGGGTGCGGGGCCTTGATCGTGCCGAGTTCGGGGATGGTGACCTGGAAATCGCTGAGTGCTTCGGGCAGGAAGGCCTCGAAGGGTTCGTCGGTGCGGTCGAGCTCGTCGATCAGCAACACCGGCGGCCCCTCGACCTGGGGACGCATGGCCTGGAGCAGCGGGCGTTCGATCAGGTATTCGTCCGGGAAAAGCTCGTCCTTCAGTGCAGTCCGGTCGGCGCCCGCGCCCTCGAAGCCCATCGCCTCGGCGGTGCGGATCGCGATCATCTGCGCGGCGAAGTTCCAGTCGCAGAAGGCCGAGGCGGCATCGAGCCCTTCATGGCATTGCAGCCGGATCAGCCGGCGGCCAAGTGCTGCGGCCAGCGCCCAGGCGATCTCGGTCTTGCCGGTGCCGGGCTCGCCTTCGAGAAAGAGCGGCTTGCCCGGGCGCAGCGAGAGGAAGGTAACCGTCGCAAGCGCCCGGCCGCAGACATAATCCTGCCCGGCAAGCAGCTGTTGAACCTCGTCGATCGAGCCTGGTCCTGTTCTGTCCATCCCTGTGCTCCCTGTGTCCGGAACTGCATGGGCGCGGGCGACGGTCAAGCGCCGGGATGGCGAAGATTGCCCGGCGCAGCGGGACGCGCTAAGCCTCGGGCACAGCCCGGAAGGAGAAATCACGATGGAAGGCGCCCTGCCCCTGATCCCGAAGGATGGCCCGGGTCTGGCCCGGTTCGACTGGCAGGACGCGCTGCGGCTGGAGGATCGGCTGGACGAGGACGAACGGATGCTGCGCGACGCGGCGCAGGCTTTCGCCCGTGACCGGCTGCAGCCCCGCGTGACGATGGCCTTTCGCGAGGAAAGGTCCGAGCCGGGGCTTTTCGCCGAGATGGGGGAAGCGGGCCTGCTGGGCGTGACCCTGCCCGAGGCCCTTGGCGGGCTGGGCGCCTCCTATGTGGCCTACGGGCTGATCGCGCGCGAGATCGAGCGGGTGGATTCAGGCTATCGCTCGATGATGAGCGTGCAATCCTCGCTGGTGATCTATCCGATCTTCGCCTACGGCACCGAGGCGCAGCGCCAGCGCTATCTGCCCGGTCTTGCGCGGGGCGAACTGATTGGCTGTTTCGGGCTGACCGAACCCGGTGCGGGAAGCGATCCGGGGAGCATGAAGACGCGGGCCGAGAAGATCGCGGGCGGCTATCGGCTGACCGGGACCACGACCTGGATTTCCAACAGCCCATTGGCCGATGTCTTCGTGGTCTGGGCGAAATCCGAGGCCCATGGCGGCAAGATCCGCGGCTTCGTGCTGGAAAAGGGCATGGCGGGCCTGTCGGTCCCGAAGATCGAGGGCAAGCTGAGCCTGCGCGCCTCGCCCACGGGCGAGATCGTGATGGAGGGCGTCGAGGTCGGCGAGGATGCGTTGTTGCCGGGCGTCGAGGGTCTGAAGGGGCCGTTCGG
>NZ_DSDD01000201.1:0-2150 GCF_011048875.1 Rhodovulum sp. | reverse complement strand
TTCGCCGAGGAGGATTGTCCAATGAGTTTCGTCAGGACCATGGCCACGCTGGCCGCGGGCTTTGCCGCGGCCAAGGGGGTGGAGCAATACAGGAAGATGGGCGGCATGGCCGGCCTGCAGGACAAGATGAAGTCGAACGAGCAATTGTCGCAGATGACCGGCCAGCTCGACTCGATGATGGAGAGGATGGGCCTGCCGGGCGGGACGGCGAAGCTGCAGGAGATGATGGCCGGCATGGGGCGCGGCATGGACCGCACCGGCGAGGCCGCGACGGCGGGCGTTGCCGGGCTGATGGCGGCGCTGGGCAGTGCCGCGGCGGCGGGCACGGCGCAGGCCAGCCAGATGATCGACGCGATGACCGGCAGTTCGGTGGCGAGCTTGTCGATGGAGGAAAACGCCAAGCTGATGATCCGGGCGATGATCCAGTCAGCCAAGGCCGATGGCCAGATCGACGACGCGGAACGCGCGAAGATCATGAAGGTGCTGGGCGACGCGACCGACGAGGAACGCGCCTTTGTCGAGGCGCAGATGGCCGCCCCGGTCGATCCCGTCGCGCTGGCCAATGACACGTCCGAGGCGATGCGTGCGCAGGTCTATGCCTCGGCCGCCAGCATGGGCCGCATCGACAGCCCCGCCGAAGAGGCCTATCTGGCCTCGCTTGCCTCGGCGCTGGGGCTCGATGACGCCAAGGTGGCGCAGATCCGCAAGATGATGGGGCTGTCGGCCTGACCCCACCTGCGGCCCCGATGCGCGACATCGGGGCCGTTGGGGCAGGGCGGTCGTGTCGCTAGTCTGGCACCCGGGGGGCTTCCCCGATGGCGCACCGGACAGCGGGATGGAGAGAGCATGAGTTTTGTCAGGACGATGGCGACCCTTGTCGTCGGTTATGCCGCGGCCAAGGGCATGGACAGGTTCCAGAAGACCGGCGGCGGCGCGGGGCTGGCGCGCACGCTGCAATCCACCGCCTCGCAAGCGGCGATCGCCAGCCAGGTCGGTGCGCTGCTGGAGCGGATGCAGGTCCAGGGCGGCGCGGCCGGGCTGGAGCGGAACCTGGGCTGGATGGGCGCGCGGGCGCGGGGGGCGGGCGACAGCGCGGTGCTGGGCGTGGCCGGGCTGATGTCGGCGCTCTGGGCGGCCACATGGGCGGGCTCGGGCGATGCGCGTGACCTCGGCGCCGCGATGGGCAGCGGCACGCCACCCGGTACCACGCTGGAACGCCAGGCCCGGCTGATGATCCGGGCGATGGTGCAGGCGGCGAAAGCCGATGGCCAGATCGACGCGGGCGAACGGGCACGCCTGTTCGACCTGCTGGGCGACCAGAGCGAGGAGGAGCGCGCCTTTGTCGAGGCCGAGCTGGCCCGGCCCGTCGATATCGACGCGCTGGCCGCCGAGACCGGCAGCTATCAGCGCACGGCGGTCTATGCGGCCTCGGTGCTGATGATCGACATCACCGACCCCGCCGGGATCGCCTATCTCGACCGGCTCGCCGCCGCGCTGCATCTGGGCATCGCCGCGCGCACCCGGATCCACCAGGCGATGCGGCTGCCGCAGGTGCTGGGCTGAACCTGCCGAAGCCGCTTGACTCGCGGGTGAGGATCGCTAAAAGGCGGACTTCATGGAATTTGGTGGGGCGGCGGCGATGCGCCCCGCGAGACGGAGATGAGACATGGCGAAGCCGACGACCATCAAGATCCGCCTGAACTCGACCGCGGACACCGGGCATTTCTACGTGACCAAGAAGAACGCCCGCACGATGACCGAGAAGATGGTGATCAAGAAATACGACCCCGTCGTGCGCAAGCACGTCGAGTACAAGGAAGGCAAGATCAAGTAACGCCTGCCTGACGGTGACCTTATACGGGGCTGCGTCCTTGGCGCGGCCCTTTTGCGTTGGGCGGTGCGCGCGCCGAGGCGCCGCGACCAGGATTTCGCCTCGCTTCGCGAGGCGACCGGGGGCCGGGGGCTGCGCCCCCGGCCCGTGATGGCCTTGCGCCGGATGGCCGGTGGCCGGGCTGGGGAGATCGGTCATACCAACGGCCCGTTCGGCTGACTCGAGGGGGATTCCCAAAGCTCACGAACTCTGGCTCAGTGCGGTCTCAAAGGATGGAGGCAGGCATGGCAGGGGTAGCGATCACACGGACGGAGCTGAC
>NZ_DSDD01000200.1:0-2150 GCF_011048875.1 Rhodovulum sp. | reverse complement strand
TGGTCGATGCCGAATGCGATGTCGTGCTGGTGGGCGACAGCGTCGGCATGGTGCTGCACGGCCTGCAATCGACGCTGGGCGTGACGATGGAGATGATGATCCTGCACGGCCAGGCGGTGGCGCGCGGGCTGGAACGCGCGCTGATGGTGATCGACATGCCCTTCGGCAGCTACGAGGAAGGCCCCGAACAGGCGTTTCGCAACGCCGCCCGCCTGATGGCCGGGACCGGCGCCGGGGCGGTCAAGCTGGAGGGCGGCGAGAGCATGGCCGAAACCATCCGATTCCTGACCGCGCGCTCGATCCCCGTGATGGCCCATGTCGGTCTGACGCCGCAGGCGATCAACGTCCTGGGCGGCTACAAGGTGCAGGGCCGCGGCGCCGATGCAGACCGGGTGCTGGCCGATGCCTGCGCCGTGGCCGCGGCGGGCGCGTTCTCGGTGGTGCTGGAAAAGGTGCCCGCGACGCTGGCCGACCGGATCACGGCCGATCTGGCGATCCCCACCATCGGGATCGGCGCGTCGTCGGGCTGCGACGGGCAGGTGCTGGTGGTGGATGACATGCTGGGGCTGTTCTCGGAGTTCCGGCCGAAATTCGTCCGCCGCTACGCCGCGCTTGGCGATGGCGCAGCCGCGGCCATCGCCGCCTATGCCGGGGACGTGCGCGCCCGCCGCTTCCCCGCCCCGGAACATGTCTTCGGAGACGGCGAATGACCGCCCCGATCCTGCGCCACCTTGGCGGGCTTCGCACCCTGACCGAGCGCTGGCAGGCAGAGGGCGCGCACATCGCCGTCGTGCCCACGATGGGGGCGCTGCATGCGGGCCATCTGAGCCTCGTTGCGGCGGCCAGGGCCGGGGCCGACCGGGTGATCGTGACGATCTTCGTCAACCCCAGGCAGTTCGACAACCCGTACGACCTGGCGAAATACCCCCGCACCGAGTGCAGCGACGCCGAGAAACTGGCCCCGCTCGGCATCGACGCGCTTTATGTCCCCGATCCGGACCAGATCTATCCCGAGGGCTTTTCCACCACCGTCTCGGTCGCGGGCGTCAGCGAGGGGCTCTGCGGTGCGCACCGGCCGGGCCATCTCGACGGGGTGGCCACCGTGGTCAGCAAGCTGCTGCTGCAGACGCAGGCCCGGCGCGCGTTCTTCGGCGAAAAGGATTACCAGCAACTGATGGTCGTCCGACGCCTCGTGCGCGACCTCGACCTGCCGGTCGAGATCGTCGGCCATCCCACCGTGCGCGAGGGGGACGGGCTGGCGCTCTCGTCCCGCAACCAGCGCCTCTCGCCCGCGGCCCGCGCCCGGGCACCCGCGCTGTTCGCGGCGCTTGACGCGGCCGCCCGGGAGATCGCCCGCGGTGCGCCGGTCAGCGCCACGCTGCAACAGGCGCGCCGCGCGATCCTCGCGGGCGGCTATGCGTCGGTCGAGTATCTGGAGTTGCGTTCCGCCGCCGGTCTCGCGCCGCTGGCCGCGCTCACCGAACCCGCGCGCCTGCTGGCCGCCGCGCATCTCGAGGGCGTGCGGTTGATAGACAACGTCCCCGTCGCCCCGGCGCGCGGGGTGTCCTGAACCGTGCTTCTGTTTCGCCCCGGCTTGCGCCGGGGCGACCCGCCGGGGGCTTCGCCCCCGGACCCCCAGGGTATTTTCGCCAAGAAGAAAAGACGCATCGATCTTCTTCTGGCCGGAAATATCCCGGGGGGGAGTCCGCAAGGACGGGGGGCAGCGCCCCCCTCTGCCGCGGCACGCCGCATCGCAGCCCTCATACCAACGGCCTTAGAGTTGTTTCCGATCAAGTTGAAGCATATCCTGCGTGCCGGAGATAGCGCGCACATTCCTTCGGGTTGAAGGCAGTCAGGGCGGAAGCGGTGGCGCTGCAGGGTTGGCGCGAGCATCTGCTCGACCCAGGCGCAGAATGCGTCGCCGTCCATGGCCCCCTCGATCAGCATCGGCGCGCGCCCGCAGCGCCGGGTCATCCTGGTGTCGAACCCGCTTTCGTCAATGAATACGAGCTTTGACGGGTCCAGATCGCTCATCCCGTCCCGCCACTCAGAGCGGGCCTTTGCGATATCCTCGCGCGCCTGCTCGGCGGCAATCACAGTCTTTTTTTGCGCGTGATGCCGTGGCGGACGAGCAGCCGGGCGACGCTGCT
>NZ_DSDD01000183.1:0-2177 GCF_011048875.1 Rhodovulum sp. | reverse complement strand
TGGCGAAGCGCCATCCGGAAGGTTTCGGCCGCCACATTGCCGCCCGATCCGATCACGATCACCGCGTCGCCTGTCACCGCGTCGCCGTGAAACAATGCCGCGGCCAGCGCGACCGCGCCGCCGCAGGGGATCAGCACATCGGCCTGCGAGACGCCCGCCGCGGCGGCCTGCGCGGCCAGTTCCAGCCCGGACGCAGACAGCAGCGGCGTTTCGCGCACATGGCCCGAAAGGCGCGTCTGGCCCGAAAGGCGCGTCGCCGTGGCCTCGATCATCGCGATGTTCACGCCACGGCCTTCAGGAAGGCGCGGATCGCGGCCAGGCTTTCGGGTTCGTCGAGGAAGGGCACATGGCCGCGATCGGCCACCTCGGCAAAGATCATGTCGGGGCGGCGGCGGCGCATCTCGGCCGCGGTCTCGGCGGACAGGATGTCGGAATTGGCCCCCCGGATCAGCGCGACCGGCAGGCCCGCGAGCGCATCGAACGTCGGCCACAGATCGGGCAAGGCGTCGGTTGCGGATGCTTCGGACACCGCGTTGCGCAGCCGCGGGTCGTAGCGCAGTGCGAGGCCGTCGGGCGCCTCGTCCCAGACCCGCCTGGCATATTCGCGCCAGGTCGCGCGCGAGACGCCGGGAAACCGGTCCTGCATCGCCACCTCAAGCCGCTTCGCGGCCGCGTCGAAATCGGCAAGGCCGGGGCGTTTGCCGAGATGGCCCATGATATAGGCCAGCCCTCGGGGATCGACCAGCGGGCCGATATCGTTGAGACAGACGCCCAGCAGCCGGTCGTGATGGCCCATCGCCAGCACCATCGCGATCAGCCCGCCGCGCGAGGTGCCCAGGATCGCGGCCCTTTCAAGCCCGAGATGGTCGAGCAGCGCCAGCGCGTCCCGGCCCTCCCGGATCAGGTTGTAATTCATGAAATCTGGATCATGGCCGGACCGGCCGCGCCCGCGCATGTCGAGGCGGATCACCCGGGCGCTGTCGGCGAAATGGTCCAGAACCGGCTCGAAATCGTCCATGTTGCGTGTCAGGCCCGCAAGGCACAACAGCGGCGTGCCCGCGCCCTGGTCGTCATAGGCCAGCATCAGCCCGTCATCGGCGGCGAAATGCCGCATCATGCGCCCTTTGCCAATGCCGGGATGCCGGTCAGGTCGGGAAGGACATGGGCCGGTCGCCAGGGCATCCGGTCGACCGGGGCGCCCGTGCGGTTGACCCAGGCGGTCACGAAGCCGTAACCGGCACCGGCCGCAGCGTCCCAGCCGTTGGACGAGACGAAAAGCACCTGGTCCGGGGCCGTGCCGAACCGCTGGCCGACAAGGTCATAGACGGACGGGTGCGGCTTGAAGATGCCGACGCTCTCGACCGAGAGCACGTCGTCGAGCAACGCGCCGATCCCGGCCGAGGCCACCGCGCTGGCCAGCATGCCGGGCGCGCCGTTCGACAGGATGGCGGTGGCCTTGCCCGCCTGTTTCAGCGCGATCAGCATGGCGGACAGCTCGGGATAGGGCGACAGCGCGCGGTAGAGGTCGAGCAGGCGGGCGCGCAGCCTTGCATCGCCCTGCAGGCCGTGGGCCTCCATCGCCCAGTCCAGCCCGTCCTGCGTGACCTGCCAGAAATCGGCATGCGCCCCGGTGATGGCGCGCAGCCAGGTGTATTCGAGTTGCTTGCGCCGCCAGTCCTCGGCCAGCCGCACCCACAGACCGGCGAGCCGTTCGCAGCCCGGCGCGCTGGCCACTTCGCGCGCGGCGGCGGTCACGTCGAACAACGTGCCATGGGCATCGAAGATGCAGGTGGTGATGGCCATGGGGCCCTCCTCGGGGGCGAGACTGGCACAGAGCCGGGCGGGGGGAAAGGGTGCGGACGCGCCGCAGCGGGATGTCACGGGGCTCGGGCAGGATGCTGCCACAGGATCACGGCAAGGCCTGGTGGACCGAACTGATGACCCGTGACGTGCCCGGCGCCCCGGCCTGTTACAACGCCGTCTGCGGATCGAGGGCGTGGGACAGATCGCCATCCTGCGCGATCCGACCGGCGCGGCGCCGGGATTGCTGACGTCCGCGCGCATGGGCTGAGGCATCGCGGCGCTTTACATCGGGGAGGCGGCCATTCAGGTTCGGGTCACGACCCGGAGCACCCGTGCCGATCGCGCGGCCTCAGGCAAACCCATCCCCCCGACAG
>NZ_DSDD01000397.1:0-2189 GCF_011048875.1 Rhodovulum sp. | reverse complement strand
TCCATCGAGAATGCCGACATCATGTCCTGCATCATCTTGGTGAAGTCTTGGGTATCAGCCATTGGGGGGCTCCTCTTGCGGGCAACCCGCCCGCCTCTGCTGTGATCCTGAAAGGAACATACATGCTGCACTGCAGCATTTCAAGTCTTTCCGCTGCGGCGCAGCAGAAAATCGCCGGGGACATGGCGTCAGGCGGTCTTGCCCGTCAGGACGTAGGTCCCGGGCGCGTCGCACAGCGCCTCCAGCGGCCCCTCGCCGGGAATGCGCGCGGGCACCTGCCTGCCGGAACGGCGACCCAGCCACTCCTGCCAGCGCGGCCACCATGACCCCTCGTGGAACTCGGCGCTCGCGCGCCAGTCGTCCGCGGGTGTGTCCTTCAACGGTGCACCGCTCGTGTAATGGCCATATTTCCGCTTGCTCGGCGGGTTCACGATCCCCGCGACATGGCCTGACTGCGACAGGATGAAGGTCTTGTCCCGGCTGCCCATCCTGCGCACGCCCTCATAGGACGAGGCCCAGGCCGCGATATGGTCGGTCTCGCAGGCGATGGCGAATACCGGCACCTTGACCTCCGAGATCTTCACTCTCTCGCCGCAGATCTCGAAGCCTTCGGTGGCGAACCGATCCCCCTGGCAGAGCCCGCGCAGGTATTCCACCACCATCCGCCCCGGCAGGTTCGTCGAATCGCCGTTCCAGTAGAGCAGGTCGAAGGCGGGCGGGCGTTCGCCCATCATGTAATTGCGGATCGCGGGCCGGTAGATCAGGTCGTTCGAGCGCAGGAAGGAAAACGTCCGCGACATGAAGAAGCTGTCGAGATAGCCGTGTTCGGTCACCTCGCGTTCGATCCCGTCCACGAAATCGTCGTCGAGGAACACGCCCATCTCGCCCTGGTCCGAGAAATCGGTGAGCGTGGTGAAGAATGTGGCCGAGCGGATCGAGCGGTCCTTGCGCTTTTCCATCAGCGCCAGCGTCAGCGACAGCGTCGTGCCCGCGATGCAATAGCCGATGACATTGACCTTGTCCTCGCCGGTGATCGCCTTCACCTGCGCGATGGTTTCCAGATAGCCTTCCTCTACATAGGTATCTATGCCGACATCGGCATAGCTGGCATCGGGGTTCACCCAGGAGACCACGAACAGCGTATAGCCCTGATCCACGATCCACTTGATCAGCGAGTTCTTCGGCGTGAGGTCGAGGATGTAGAACTTGTTGATCCAGGGCGGGAAGATGATCAGCGGTGTCGCATGCACCGTCTCGGTGCTGGGCGCGTACTGGATCAGCTCCAGCA
Source organism: Rhodovulum sp. (assembly GCF_011048875.1). Classification (NCBI taxonomy): domain Bacteria; kingdom Pseudomonadati; phylum Pseudomonadota; class Alphaproteobacteria; order Rhodobacterales; family Paracoccaceae; genus Rhodovulum; species Rhodovulum sp. The sequence goes on along the minus strand of NZ_DSDD01000397.1, from coordinate 901 downwards.
TCCGGTTGCGGAAGACAACCTTGCCGGGCGTGGTGGCCAGGTTCTGGCCCACGGTGAATGCCTCGCGGTCGGCCAGCGTGACGAGGATCTCGCCCTCATTGGCCTCGATGTCGCGCACCAGGTTTTCCAGCCCGTCCACCAGCGACTGCCCGTCGGTCGCCACCGCCTTTTCCAGCGCCTCGGGATTGGTGCCCAGGAAATTCGCGGGCGACATCAGGTCCACGATCTGCTGGGTGAAATATTCCAGCCGCTTGGCATCCCTGGGCGACAGCCCCTCGACCTCGCGCACCGCCCGGGCGATCGCCTCGGCATTCATCAGGTATTGCTGCTTGATGAAGTTGAAATAGGGATGCGTCTGCCACAACGGGTTCGAGAACCGTGCATCGGGGGGCGTTCGGTCCTCGGGCGCCTTGAGCGTGCCGCGCGCCAGCGCCTCCTGCGCCTCGACGAAATGCTTCAGCGACTTGCCCCAATACGCGACCTGATGCTCGATCAGCTTGGAGGGGTTACGCATCATCTCGACCATGTAGGCCGCGGCCGCCTTCATGTAGAGATCATGGCCCGGCCCCTGCAGGTTCGGGTCGATCCGCCGCTTGCGCGACACCGCCGACATGAGACGCTCGGTCAGCCCCTCCAGCTTGGCGAGGTTCTCGTTCAACCGTTCGAGATTCCTGCCCGGCGCATCTTCTTCAGTTGTCACGGCGCGGCTTCCCCCTTACTTTTCGCGTTTGCAGCATGCCGCCTCCCCGGCTTTCGCTGTCCCTGCATCTCCGACATTCTATCGGAAAAGGAGTGGCGAATGAAATACATGGCGACCTACGACCTGATGGAGACGGCGCGCACCACCAACCAGTGGCTCGGCGCGACGGCGCAGGCCATCGGCTCCTACCCTGCCGTCAGC
>NZ_DSDD01000195.1:0-2191 GCF_011048875.1 Rhodovulum sp. | reverse complement strand
TCGGCGGCGTCTTCGGCAACCTCTTCATCGGCCGCAGCGTCTTCGGCGGCGTCCTCGGCGACCTCTTCGGCGGCGGCCTCCTCAGCGACGTCTTCGGTAGCGGCCTCTTCGGCCGCCTCTTCAGCGACGTCTTCGGCCGCGGCGTCTTCGGCGGCGTCTTCGGCGACCTCTTCCTCGGCGGCCTCTTCCTCGGCGACCTCTTCCTCGGCGGCCTCTTCCTCGGCGGCCTCTTCGGCGGCGGCTTCCTCGGTCACGGCTTCTTCGGTCACAGCTTCTTCGCCGACCGTTTCCTCGGCCGCGACCTCGGCGACGGGGGCCGGTTCGGATTTCGGCGCGGAGCTGTAGTTCACGGCATAGAACGCCAGACCGATCGCCGGAGCGGCAACGATCAGCCGGATCAGGTTTTGAGAATTATTGGCCATCTTCCATCCTTTTTCTGTCCGCTGCCCCGGCGTGACGCATATGCCCCGTGGCAGGACATTCTCCTGAGGGTTCCGGCGGGAGCCCCAGTTACCTCCCGCGCTCGGCCATGAAGCATCCGCGCGCCCGAGGGATCGAGGCCCCTTCGGAACGACGCAGGCGCCGCCGACCACACGGAACAATAGCGCGTCCGAACGGCGATGACATCCGGAGTCGCCCCCCCTGCGACGCTGATACGCGGCCCCGGGACGATGCGGGGGGTTGAATCCGCTTCCCGCGGGGGGGCTGGGCTGCCCGTAGGGCATTTCCGGCGGGAAAGCCGTCCGGATGAACGGCTTGGCCCGAATCGCCTGCGTGGCCGGGACGCTGCCGACCGCCCTGTTCGACGCGCAGGCTCAGGCAGCATCGCGATGTTCGGGCTTGCAGGCCGCGGCATCGTCCATGTCGGCGTCGGGCAGCCCCTCGCGCGAGAGCAGCACCGCGACCGGGCGCAGCCAGGCGATCTGCGAGCAGACGATCATCACCGAGACCATGATCGGCACGGCAAGGAACATGCCCGGCACGCCCCAGACCGCCGCCCAGAAGGCGAGCGAGGCGAGGATCCCGAAGGAGGACAGCCGCAGCGTCTTGCCCAGAAGCAGCGGGTCGAGAACCTGCCCGACCACGAATTGCAGAATCCCCACGATGGCCAGCACGGCAAGCCCGGTCACGTTGTCCCCGGTCTGCACATAGGCCACCAGCGCGGTGGCCAGCGTGGCCACGATCGAGCCGATATTCGGGATGAAGTTCAGCACGAAGGTCAGCACGCCCATGGCCAGCGCCAGTTCCAGACCGAACAGGCGCATCACGGCATAGACCATCGCACCGGTCACCAGGCTGACCAGCGTCTTGACCACGAGGTAGCGGTTCACGCGATGCATGATCGAGCCGATGATCCGCTCGACCCGCGCGGCGCGCTCGGCATCGCCCATCAGGCTGGTGAGCTTGGTCGAGAACCACAGCCGTTCGAGAAACAGGAAGCCCACGAACAGCGTCACCAGCACCGCACCCGAGGCGATGTTGCCCGCCTGCCCGGCCATCGTGGTCAGCCAGGATCCCAGCCGGACGCCGCGCAGCCAGTTCAGCACGGCCTGTTCCACGTCCTCGCCCATCCAGCCGAACATCTCGGCCACCGCACGCTGGCCCGGTTCGGCATATTGCATGATGGTGGTGACCACGGTGTTCGCCTGGGTCAGGATGATCGCCGACAGCGAGATCAGCACCGTCGCGATCAGCAGCACCGCCAGCAGCGAGGCCAGCCATTCGGAGAACCTTGCCTCGCCGAAGCGCAGCCGCTTCATGTAACCGATCGCGTCCGATGTCAGCGAAAACAGCATGATGGCGATGGCCAGAGAGATCAGCAGGAACTTGGCCTGCACCAGCAGGAACAGCACCACCGCGAAGGCGATGATGCCCAGGAACCAGACCTGGAGCCGCCGCAGGTCGTGTCTGATCGACCCCGATTGCGGGGGCGGTTGCAGGTCGGGGTCGAAAGGAGCTTTCATTGCGCGCGATCCATTGCGCCGCAGCGGGCGGCCAAGGCTGTCCCCCAAACCTAGGGAAAGGCAGCCCGCGGAGCAAGTCATGGCCCCACCCGCACGGGGAACCCGGCGCCCGCGGGCGCCAGTCTGGCCTCTTTCGGGCGCCTCAGCCCCGGGCGCGCAGCCGCAGCGCGCCGAAGCCCGCAAGCCCGGCCAGCAGCAGCGGCAGGCCCGCCGGCAGCGGCACCGGG
>NZ_DSDD01000474.1:0-2195 GCF_011048875.1 Rhodovulum sp. | reverse complement strand
TCAGGCCGAAGACCGGGATCAGGAACAGGACCAGCGCCACGGCATCTGCCGCGCGCAGATAGGCCGTGGGCAGGCGTTCCGAGATCGCCTCGACCCGGACATGCCCGTTGCGCGCCAGCGTCACCGGCAACGAGAACGCCACCAGCACCGCAAAGGCGTAACCCGCCGCATCCTGCAACTGGATGAAGCCCATGCCAAAGCCGTAGCGCAGCACCACGATGGCCAGCACCGCGCCGGTCAGCAACAGGCCCGCGCTGATGCACAGGGCGAGCGTGGCGCGGTCAAGCAAGCGGCAGAACGCCAGATAAGCGGAAAGGGGGCGGGACAGTGTCATCGGCCGGGCCTTGCCACAGCCTTGCGAAAAGGGCAATCGCGGCATGCGGCGAATGCCTCTGGTCCGCGGCGCCGGACGCGTTATGCTGCACCGCAGCAAGAAAGGGGTCGCCATGGCGGATCGGATCGTCGTTCTGGGGGGGGGCGGCTTCGGCGGCATGTATGCGGCGCGGGCGCTGCGAAAGCGGCTGGGCAAGTCGGTGCGGGTCGAGTTGATCCATGCAGACAACTATTTCGTCTTCCAGCCGCTTCTGCCCGAGGTCGGCGCGGGCTCGATCACGCCGGGCCAAGCGGTTTCGCCGCTGCGATTTCTGCTCAGGGGCGTGTTCGTGCGCAAGGCGCAGATCGACAGCGTGGATTTCGAACGCCGCATCGTCACCGTGTTCCAGGGCATCCAGCGCCGCCCGACCGAGATGCGCTATGACCATCTGGTGATCGCGCTGGGGCAGGGGGTGGACCTGTCCCGCACCCCGGGGCTTGAGGAACACGCGCTCAAGATGAAGACGCTGGAGGATGCGCGGCGCCTGCGCGAGCATGTGATCGAGCAGCTCGAACATGCCCAGGTCAGCCAGGTGCCCGCGACCAAGCGCGGCGCGCTGACCTTCACCCCGTGATCGGCGGCGGGTTCTCGGGGGTCGAGACCGTGGGCGAGATGAAGGAACTGATCGACCGGTCGTTGAAATTCCATCCCCGCATCGACCCCTCGGAGGTGCGGGTGCAACTGGTCGAATTCGCCCCGCGCATCCTCAACGAGATGCCCGAGCGGCTGGCGCGCTATGCCGCCGATCACCTGACCCGCCACGGGGTCGAGCTCAAGCTGAATACCGGCGTCGCCTCGGCCACGGGCACGCAGCTTGTCTCCACCACCGGCAAGGTGATCGACACCCGCACCATCGTTGCCACCATCGGCAATTCGCCCCTGCCGGTTGTCGCGCGCATGGGCCTGCCCAGCCAGCATGGCCGCATCGCGGTGGACCGCACGCTGCGCGTCAAGGGGCATGACAATGTCTGGGCGCTGGGCGATTGCGCGCTGATCCCGCTGAAGGACGGCGCCGAGGCGCGCACCGATTTCGCGCCGCCCACCGCGCAATTCGCCGTGCGCGAGGCCGAGCGCATTGCCCGCAACATCGCCGCCGCCGTCTGGGGCAAGCCGGTCAGGCCCTTCGCCTACCGTTCGCGCGGATCGCTGGCATCGCTGGGCGCGCATCGCGGTGTGGCCGAGGTGTTCGGGATGCAACTGACCGGTTTCCCGGCCTGGGTGCTGTGGCGGTCCTATTACCTGGCGCTGCTGCCGGGGATGGGCACGCGGATCAAGGTCATGGTGAACTGGACGTTGGACATGCTGGGCGCGCGCAGCGTCGTGCAGTTGCGCGCCCTGCCGCGCGCGCCGATGCGCTATGCCCATTTCCGCGCGGGCGATATCGTCTATGAGGCCGGCCACCGCTCGGACGGGTCCCATTCGGAGATCTCGGGCGCGGTCGAGATGGAGCGGACCGACCCGGCGACCGGAGAGCGCCATGTGCGCCGGATCGGCCCCGGCGGGCATTTCGGCGAGCGGCTGATCCTTGGCGCGACGCGGCGCAAGACCACCGTGCGCGCGGTCGAGGACACAAGGGTTCTGGTCCCGAACCGCGAGGAATTCCTGATGCTGGTCGAGGGCTTCCCCGCTTTCCGCGAATATTTCCGCCCCTACATGGAGGCCCGCGGCGCCGAATGGCCGCCCAAGGCGGGCTGACGTCTCATACCAACGGCCCGTTCGGCTGACTCGAGGGGGATTCCCAAAGCTCACGAACTCTGGCTCAGTGCGGTCTCAAAGGATGGAGGCAGGCATGGCAGGGATAGCGATCACACGGACGGAGCTG
>NZ_DSDD01000038.1:0-2204 GCF_011048875.1 Rhodovulum sp. | reverse complement strand
GCGCGCGCGCCCGCGTCTTTCAGGAGGCGCTGCGCGGTGTGATGCTGGATCTGGCGCAACAGGTGGTGCGCGATGGCGAAGGGGCGACCAAGTTCGTCGAGATCGCGGTGACCGGCGCGGCGAACGCGGCGGATGCCAGGAAGGTGGCAATGGCGATTGCCAATTCGCCGCTGGTCAAGACGGCGATCGCGGGCGAGGATCCGAACTGGGGCCGGATCGTGATGGCGGTGGGCAAGTCGGGGGCGAAGGCCGACCGCGACCTGCTGGCGATCCGGTTCGGCGATATCCTGGTGGCCGAGAAGGGCATGGTCGCCGAGGGCTATGCCGAGGAGGCGGGCGCGGCCTATATGCGGCGCGCGGAACTGGTGATCGCGGTGGATCTGGGCCTTGGCAGCGGGGCGGCGACGGTCTGGACCTGTGACCTGACGCATCGCTATATCGACATCAACGCCGATTACCGGTCGTGAAGGTCGTTCTTGTCGCGGCCGTCGCGCTGGTCGATTTGGACGGCCGCGTGCTGCTGGCGCAGCGGCCCGAGGGCAAGTCGATGGCGGGCCTGTGGGAGTTTCCCGGCGGCAAGGTCGAGCCGGGCGAGACGCCCGAAGCGGCCTTGATGCGCGAGTTGAAGGAAGAGCTGGGCATCGACACATGGGCCAGCTGCCTCGCGCCGCTGAGTTTCGCCAGCCACAGCTACGAGGATTTCCACCTGCTGATGCCGCTGTTCGCCTGCCGCAAATGGGAAGGCCAGCCCCATGGGCAGGAGGGGCAGGCGCTGGCCTGGGTGCGCGCGAAGGATCTGCGCAGCTATCCGATGCCGCCCGCCGATCTGCCGCTGATCCCCGTGCTTCGAGATTGGCTGTAGCGGGGCGCCGCGGGGCAGGGCGGGTCCGGATCGGCAAGTTTCCGCGCATGCGCGCGGTGCGGCGAAAGGCGAAATAAAATTCCGAAAAATTTTACGCAACGGTTACAAAAGAACCGTTGTAACCTGAGGATGATAAGAAATGATCCGGACGATCCTGATTGGCTCCTGCGTTTCGGTGCAAGGCGCCTTTGTGGCGCGGCGGCCCGATGGCAGGATCGTGGTAAAGGTTGGTGACCGACTGTTCACGGGCAAGCCGGTCAACAAGGCCGCCTGAGGCAGCGGCATCCCGACCGAGGGGCGATGACGAAAAGGGGCGCCCGATGGACGCCCCCTTGATGGGTGGTTTCTTCCGGTCGAAGGATCAGGCGAGCTTGCGCTCGATCTCCTGCCGCTCGAAAATCTCGATAATGTCGCCTTGGCGGATGTCCTCGTAATTCTCGAAGGCCATGCCGCATTCCTGGCCCGACTGGACCTCTGCCACCTCGTCCTTGAAGCGCTTGAGCGTCTTCAGCGTGCCTTCGTGGATCACCACGTTGTCGCGCAGCAGACGCACCCCGGCGGAGCGCCGCGCTACGCCTTCGGTGACCAGACAGCCCGCAACCTTGCCGACATTCGAGACCTTGAAGACCTCGCGGATCTGAGCATAGCCGATGAAGGTCTCGCGGATCTCGGCCGACAGCAGGCCCGAGGCCGCCGCCTTCACATCGTCCACGAGGTCGTAGATCACGCTGTAATAGCGGATCTCGACGCCCTTCTGGTTGGCGGCGCTGCGGGCGGGGGCGTTGGCACGCACGTTGAAGCCCATGATCGGCGCGCCGGACGCCTCGGCAAGGCCCACATCGCTTTCGGTTATGGCGCCGACGCCGGCATGCAGCACGCGCACGCGCACCTCGTCATTGCCAATCTTTTCCATCGCCTGGACGATCGCCTCGGCCGAGCCCTGCACGTCGGCCTTGACCACGATCGGCAGCTCGGCGACGTTCTGGTCCTCCTTGGCCTTGGCCATGAGCTGTTCCAGCGTCGTGGCAGCCCCGGCGGCGGCGCGTTTCTCCTTGGCCTTGGCCTCGCGGTATTCGGCGATCTCGCGGGCCTGGGCCTCGGTCTCGACGACGTTCAGCACGTCGCCGGCCTCGGGCGTTCCGTTCAGGCCCAGCACCTCGACCGGGACGGACGGACCGGCCTCGTCGACACGTTCGCCCTTGTCGTTGATCAGCGCACGGACCTTGCCCCACTGCTCGCCCACGACGAAGATATCGCCCTTCTTCAGGGTGCCCTTCTGGACCAGCACGGTCGCGACCGGGCCGCGGCCCACGTCGAGCTGCGCCTCGATCACGGCGCCTTC
>NZ_DSDD01000301.1:0-2218 GCF_011048875.1 Rhodovulum sp. | reverse complement strand
TGTGGAGACGTATTGATGCTCACGCTCGACCTGACAAACGCGCCGCGCTGGCACGACCTTGCGCCCGGCGTCCGGGTGCAGCTGCGCCCGCTGACCACGGCGCTGATGGTGGCGACCCGGAGCGACGCCGCCGTCGAGGCTGTGCCTGACGAGGCCTCCGACGAGGAGCGTGCCGTCGCCTTCGCCAAGGCGCTCGCGCGCCGCGCCGTGCTCGGCTGGGAGGGCATCGGCGACACCGACGGCAATCCCATCGATCCCAGCTCCGAGGCCATCGATGCGCTGCTCGACGTCTGGCCGATCTTCGAGGCCTTCCAGCTGACCTACGTCTCGAAGGGCCTGCTGCTGGAACAGGAAAAAAACGCCTCCGCGCTCTCGCCGAATGGTCCTTCGGCGGGGGCGAGCGCTACTGCGAGGGTTGCGAACCCTGCGGAGCCTGCGCACAAGCCTGCCCGGACTGCCCGGCGCGGCTGAACCGTCCGGAAACGCCGGAGGGTTGGCAGGTCTGGGACCTGGTCGGCCGTCTCGGCGGGCAGCTCCGCGTACTGCCGGGCGCGGTGATCGGCTGGGACATGTCCGCCGCGCTGGCGCTCGGTGACGCCCTCGGCGTGCCGCCGCTCGCCATGGCCGAACTGCTGCCCGTCATCGAGGCGGTGATGGTGCGCAAGCTGAACGAGGAGATGGCGGCAAATGGCGACCCGGGGGTCAGGCCTTGATCTTCTCGATCAGCGTGACGCCGGGCAGTCCCTCGAAATGCTTGTCGCAGGTCAGGAGCGCCGCGTCATGCGCCCAGGCGGTCGCGAAGATGATCGCGTCCGCCGTCGCCAGCTTGTGCTCGCGGCAGGCCTCGGCAGCCGCGAGGGCGATCTCGGTGTCGAGCGGCACGACGGTGCAGACCTGCGTGAAGGCGATCACCTGATCGGCCTTGTCCTCGCCCGCCTCGCGGGTGAGCCATTTCGCCAGTTCCAGCTGGACCATGGTCGGCACTAGCCAGTCGGCCTGATCGGGCAGATGCCCGGCCAGCGTGTCGCCGGTAGGCGAGCCGATCAGCCATTCGATCCACGCCGACGTGTCGACGAGGATCATCAGAACCGGTCCGTCCGGTCGCGATAATCGGTGGCGGACGCGCCGCGCGCGAGACCCTTCAGCGCCTCGCGCTTCGGCACCGGCACAAGCAGGACGCCGGTGCCCTTGGGGATGAAGGCGAAGGTTAGCCCGGCCTCCCAATGCTGGGCGGCCCGGATCGCCTTGGGAATCGAGATCTGGAATTTCGAGGACAGCGTCGCGGTTTCGGCCATGGCCATACCTCCATTTGATCGATGGCTAAAACGTAAGACGCCAATGCAGCGAAAGCAAGGACTCTGACCGATGGCCGAAAAACGTGTCTCCGTCCGCCTTGCCGCAGTGGGCGGCCGGCAATTGCGCTCCGAGCTGGAGGGCGTCGGCGAAGCTGGCAAGCGCGGCTTCGGGCGGCTGAGTCAGGAGATGGAAGCCGCGAACCGGCGGCTGGCGGCCTTCTCGCGGCGGGTGCGCGTGGCCGCTGCTGCTGCGGTGGCTGCGGCCACGGCAGCCGGTGTCGCCATGGTCCGCTCCGGGCTCCAGACGGTGGATGCGCAGGCCAAGCTCGCGGCCTCCCTCGACACCACCGTCGCCAGCATCCAGGTGCTCGAACGCGCGGGCGATCTGGCGGGCGTGTCGATGGGTCAGGTCGAGCAGGCCACGGTCCAGCTGACCCGACGGCTCAGCCAGGCCGCCTCCGGCACGGGTCCTGCAGTCGAGGCGCTGCGCCGGCTGGGGCTCACGGCCGAGGATCTGCAGCGCCTGCCGCTCGACGCGCGCATCGCCGCGATCCAGCAGGCGCTGGGGCAATACGTGCCAGAGGCAGAGCGCGCGGCCGTGGCCTCCCAGCTCTTCGGTGATCGGGCGGCGCTCGTGTTCACGCGGATCGACACCGCGACGCTGCGCCAGGCGACAGAGGACGTGCTTGCCTTCGGGGTCGTTGTCTCGGAGCAGGATGCCGACCAGATCGAGCGGACGAACGATGCCATTTCCCGGCTCGGGCTGATCTGGCGCGGGCTGTCGAACCAGCTGGCGGTCGCTGCAGTATCCGTCTTGATCAAGCGGTTTTTTCAACCCAAGTCCGGTCGGCTTTGACAAGCGCGTTTGCCATTTCGATGAGCTTGCGCATGATGACAACGATAGCGACCTTGGCGGGTTTTCC
>NZ_DSDD01000429.1:0-2230 GCF_011048875.1 Rhodovulum sp. | reverse complement strand
TGACCGACCTGATCCAGACCCAGCGCGCCTATTCGTCGAATGCCAAGGTGATCCAGACCGTGGACGAGATGCTGCAGGAAACGACAAACATCAAACGCTAGTCCGGTCGCCCCCGGTCAGCGTGGAAGTGAGGTGAAAGATGAGCCTGAGTGCAAGCCTGTCCCATGCCCTGTCCGGCCTGAACGCCGCGTCAAGGGGGGCTCAGGTCGTATCCACGAACATCTCGAACGCGCTGACCGACGGCTATGGCCGCCGTTCCCTCGAAACCTCGACGATCGCGACGGGTGGCGTCCGCGTCGACGGCGTGCGCCGCGACGTCAACCAGGCGCTGATCTCGGATCGGCAACTGTCCCAGGCCGATACCGGCGGGGCCGGGGCCCGCGCCAACGCGCTCTCGCGGATCGAGGCCGCGCTGGGCACGCCCGACGACCCCGATTCCATCGCGGCGCGCATCGCCGCGATGGAATCCGCGCTGGTCTCGGCGGCCAGCCGCCCTGACAGCAACACCCGGCTGGCGGATGTCCTGTCCTCCGCGCAGGCCGTCGCCGGGACCATCCGCGCGGCCGCGAACGACATCCAGGCGGTCCGCATGGACGCCGAGACGGCCATCGCCAACGATGTTCAGACCCTGAACGATTCGCTTGCCCGCATCGCGGAGCTCAATGTCGAGATCCGCAGCCATGCCGGCAGCAGGGCCGATTTCAGCGGGCTTTTCGACCAGCGCCAGGTCCTGGTCGACCGCATCGCCGAGATCGTCCCGCTGCGTCAGATCCCCCGCGACAACGGCATGATCGCGCTCTACAGCAGCACCGGGGCCGCCCTCGTCGACGGGCAGGCCTCGGAATTCGGGTTCACCCCCGCGGGCCTCATCGTCTCCGGCATGACTTTCGACGGCGGGGTGCTGTCCGGTCTTACCCTGAACGGCGAACCCGTTGCCGCTACGGGAAGTTTCGCACCTATGGGCGGTGGCCGCCTGGGTGCCCTTTTCGAGCAGCGCGATATCGTCGCGCCCCAGGCGCAGGACAGTCTCGACGCCGTTGCCCGCGACCTGGTCGAGCGGTTTCAGGATCCCGCGCTGGATCCGACCCTTCCGGCCGGGGCGGCCGGGCTGTTCACCATCGGCGCGAACGCGCCTTTCGATCCCGCGGCCGTTCCGCCGCAGGAACCCGGCCTGTCCGAGCGGATCGCCATCAACACGCTGGTCGATCCGGACAAGGGCGGCGCGCTCTGGCGGCTGCGCGCCGGTCTCGGCGCCGCGGCGCCGGGCGATGTCGGCGATTCCCGCCTGATCGACGCGTTTTCCGGGACGCTGGCCGCGGGCCGGACGATCGCGTCCGGACCGTTGGCCGGGCAGGTCTTCTCTGCCTCCGGCCTCGTTTCCGAAACCGTGTCCCTTGTATCGGTCAAGGCCCAGCGCGCGATCGAGAACGAAGGGTTCGCGATGGCCCGCACCAACGCTCTGAAAGAGGCCGAGCTGCAAGGCGGCGTCGACACCGATGCCGAGTTGCAGCGCCTGCTGATGTACGAACAGGCCTATGCCGCGAACGCGCGCGTCATCCAGACCGTCGACGAGATGATGCGCCGCCTGATGGAGCTTTGAGCCATGTCCTTCATTTCCTTGGGCGACCTGTCCCGCGGCTTCGCCCTGCGCGCCCAGAACACCGAGATCAAGGCGCGTCTCACCCGCCTCGGGCAGGAGGTCTCGACCGGGCTCACCGCCGATCCGGCCGCCCGTCTGCGCGGCGATTTCCGTGCGCTCGGCGCGATCGAGCGCGGGCTCAAGGTCATGGATTCCTACGACATCGCCACCAAGGAAGCTGCCTTTGCGACCGAGGTGATGCAGAACGCGCTCGGGCAGGTGCATGATGCCGTGCAGAAGGTGGGGTCCGGCCTGCTGAGCGCCACGACCATGTTCGACCCGCGCACGATCAACCTGCTGGGGGTCGAGGCGAAGGGCATGCTTGATCTGTCCGTCGCCGCGCTGAATGCCCAGGCCGGCGGCCGGACGCTGTTCGCTGGCACTGCAACCAACGGCCCGGCGCTGGCCACCGGCCCCGAGATCCTCGGCGAGGTCAAGGCGGCCGTCACCGGGCTGACCTCTGTCCAAGATGTGCTGGATGCGGTCGACCTCTGGTTCGAGACGCCGGGCGGCGGGTTCGATACCCTGGGCTATCTGGGATCGGACACCCCCGTCGGGCCTGCGCGCCTGAACGATCGCAACAGCCTGGCC
>NZ_DSDD01000170.1:0-2230 GCF_011048875.1 Rhodovulum sp. | reverse complement strand
GCCGCCCGCGACGATGCTGCGCGCGGCGACCGGGTCGATCCGGCCGCCCATCAGCATGCGTTTCATCGCCGCGCGGTTGTTCGCGTCGGCGAGGAACGGATCGCCCTCGTCGCCCGGGTCGCGCTGCCCGAAACGGTGGAAATTGGCGCGGTCCTGGCGCAGGATCTGCCAGGGCTCGCGCAGCCGCTCGCCGCGCGAATTGCAGAGATCCTGCGGGCCGATCACGGCCACATATTCCCCGACAAGCTGCTGCGCCTGGGCCGCGACGGGGGCAAGCGCAAGCGCGGCGGCAAGCAGGGCGGAACGGGCAAGCGACGGCATCGGCGGCACCTGCGGGTCTGGCGCGGTCTGGTCCTGTGTGGTCCGGCACGGACGGATCTGCATTGACGCCGGTCAAGGCCGGGTCAGTTGAAACTGTCGAAGACCTCGTACATCACCGGCTCGAAATTCTTGCACAGTTCGGCAAAGCGTCGGTTGCGCGCGCGCATCTCGTCCGAGCGCAGCATCGCCTGGAAATCCTCGCGCCGCTGCCATTGCGAATAATCGGCGATCCGGGTCTGGGCGTCGTTGACATGCAGCCCCGCCCCGATGAAGCCGGGCTGTTTCGAGATGAAGTTGCGATAGGCGTCCTGCAATTCGTCACAGCAGGTCCTGGCAGGTGCCGGGGGTCACCTCGAAGGTGGTGATGACCGTCTGCAACTCGGCGCTGCGCGATATGGTGGGCATGGGAACCTCCGCTTGGGTCTCGTGGAACTAACGCAGCACATGCACCGAGCAGGGCGCGTGGCGCACCACCCGGGCGGCGGTCGAGCCGAGGAAGTAATCCTTCAGCCCCGGCCGGTGTGACTGCATCACGATGCAGTCGATGTCATGCGTCTCGGCATAATCGACGATGGTGATCCCGGCATGGCCGGTGACCACGCGGATCTCGACATCGGGGGCGTCCCGAAGATCGCCGGCCAGGTCGGTGCGGATCGCCTCGCGGGTCTGCGCCTCCTGATCGGCGGCGAGATATTGCGCCACATAGGGCGGGATCGCCTCGGCCACGGTCAGCACGGTGATGCTGCCGCCCTCGGCGCGCAGCTTGCGGGCCAGCGCGATCACGTCGTCAAGCTGGGACCCGTGATCGACGGCGACGGGAACGAGAATGTTGTTGTACATGGGGTCTGCCCTCCCTCGCCCTATCTAGAATGGCAAAGCCGGGAAGATGCAACCTTGACCCAGGTCACGCCCGCGCGAAGGCCAGCACCTCGTCGGCCAGCGCGGCGATCTCGGCGGCGGCCGGGCTGCGCCGCGCGGCCTCCTGCACGCCCTGGCCATGGCCCAGCGTCTCGGCATAGGCGACGCGGTTGGCCAGCCGGGCAACCGCCAACGTGGCGGCAAGACCGGCGGCGGTCTCGGCGACCTCGGCGGCCAGCCTTGTGCCCGCCTTGATCCGGTTCAGCACCACCAGCGCCATCTTGTCCTCGCGCCGGGCCAGATCCAGGACACCCTCGCTCGCCCACAGATCCACATGGCTGACCGCCACGGGCACCAGCACCAGATCGGCCGCGCGCAGGGCGGGGCGCAGGTCGCTGTCGGCCTTGGGCGGCGTGTCGATCAGCACGACGTCATGGGCACGGGCGAGTTTCGCGCATTCATATTCCACGCCCCAGGCCGAGGCGGTGGAAAACTCCATGTCCGGCGTCTCGCGCCCCTTGAGGCGGGCCATGAACCAGCGGCCGAGGCTGCCCTGCGGATCGGTGTCGATCAGCGCGACGCCCAGCCCCTGGCGCGCGAATTCGACGGCCAGATTGGCCGCGAGCGTCGTCTTGCCCGCCCCGCCCTTCTGCTGCGCGATGGTGATGATCGTGCCGGTCATGCCCGCTACAACCCTCTGCGGCCCGAGTTTTCTGCCGCGCCGCAGCAGAGGGCGCGCCGCCGACCTTGCCCAGCCCCAAATCGGCCCCCGCCCCTGTGGCCGCGGCACCGCGCGCGCCGGCGAAATGCCGCCGGAGGCTAGCCCACAACGAAAGGTGGATTATTCTGCCCGAAGGCTCGCCCCACGGGGGAATGCGCGATGCGATGGACCGCCCTGCTGGCGCTGACATTCTGGCCGCTCGTCGCACCGCTGGCGCAGGCGGGGGCCTGGCTGCGCGAGGATGGCGCGGCGATGCTGGCCTTTTCGCAGGAGATCGCCGGATCGGGCGCGAATTACAGCTCGGTCTATGCCGAATACGGGCTGAATGCG
>NZ_DSDD01000453.1:0-2243 GCF_011048875.1 Rhodovulum sp. | reverse complement strand
GCGCAGCTGCGCCGCGGGGAAGACGTCGCAAAGCCCGGTGCAGAAGCCGCAGGTATTGCAGATATTGAGCGCCCGGCGCGCTTCGGCGACCGGGTCGGTAACGGGAATTGCGGCGGGCGCAGATGGCGGGATCTGGCGAGAGCACGCGGTAACGCGGAACTCGGAATGGGCCGAGCCCGCGATTTGCGCCGCCTCGCGTCCCGAGATGCGGCCGAAGACGCCGCCGATGGTCAGCGCGAGACCGGAAAGATAACCCTCGCCCAAGACAGCGCCGAACATCGTCGCCCCGGCCGCAAAAAGGCGCGGAGACACGCCGCCTTCCGCAAGGCGCACTCGTGCCGTGGCATCCACCGAAACGCCATGCCGTGTGAAACCGAGGCCCGGATGCAGGGGGATTGCCGCAAAGGGCGGCGCCAGAAGAAGGGGGGCCGCGTCCGACCGCGTGCGGGGCACGCCGGGCCGCGGACCGCCCGCAAGATGAAACTCGAGTTCAGTCAAGGACTCGCGCAGCCCCGCCGTGTCGATACCGCAGAGGCGGGCCAGCGCCTCCGGGGCCTCCGCGGTGATCGGTGGATAGAGCATCGGCGGCAGGGCACGCACCCCGTCCGCACCCAGCACCAGCCAGGCGCGGGGATCGTCCCGCCCGGCAAGGACATGACCCCAGTGGGAGTAGCGTGCCGGGCCTGCCTCGGCACCCTCGTCGCTGAACCGGCGCCCGGCGACATCCACGACGATGCCCAGATGCATCCCATCCGCCCGGCTGACGATTCCGGCATCGTCAAGGGGTGCGCGGGCATCCACCGCGACCATGTGCCCGTCGCCCGGCCGGCCAGCGGGGGCGGCCCCGTTCTCCATCAGCCAGAGCAGCGGCTCGCCCATCTGGAAGGGCGTTCCCCGGTTCGCGAAGCCGTGGGCGACCTCGCCCAGATGCGCGGCCAACCGCTCGCGGTCGCCGCCGTAGCCACCACAGGCCAGGACCACCGCCGCGGCCTCGATCGTCGTGGCGCCCTCCGGCGTCTCGACGTCCATGCGCAAGGGCTTGCCAGCCTCGGGCGAAAACACCCCAGGATCGAACGCCCCGACCCGCCAGCCATACCGCATCTCGACCCCAAGCTTCTCCGCCCGGCGGCAAAGCGCGTTCACCAATGCCTGCCCGCCCCCCCGGAAAAACGCGGTGCGCCGCGACCACGGCAGGTTGCCGTCCGCCCAGGGCTCGAACGCCACACCCTGCGCGGCGAGCCATTCCGCGAGATCGGCCGCGCCGGTTGCAAGCACCGCCGCGAGCGCGGGATCCGGCGCGGCGATCCTCTTCAGGTCTCCCAGAAAATCCTCGACCGGATAGCGCCCGCGCTGCCAGGGCGTTTCGGCATCGTGGGCAAGCCGGATATTGCGGGAATGGCGAGCATTGCCGCCGCGCAGGTGGAACGGTGCGGCATCGATCAGGGTGACCGATGCCCCGGCCAGCCGAGCCTCGATCGCGGCGCAAAGCCCGGCAAAACCCCCGCCGAGGACCAGAACGCCGACGCTCATCCGGCTGCCTCGTCGCGCGACTGCGCCTTGGGCGCCCCCTGTCACGACGGCTGCCGCCGCGCGCGGGCCCCGCCCCGGCGGCGCGGCACCGGCAGGCCCAGGTCAAGCGGCCGGGGCGGCATGGCGAGCGAGGCGGCAAGCAGATTGCGGAAACTGGCCAGTACCGGAGAGCCGGGTGCGCCCACACGCTCCAGCGCGGCGCGCGCCGCGGCGACATAGTCACATCCGCCCGGCAGCGCCCCCAGCCATTGCATGAAGCCAAGCTGCCCGATCGCGTCGGCGCGCGCGGGGTCGTGGCCGCGTGCCTGCATCTGCAGCAGGACCAGGTCCAGCATCATCGCCCGTTCCGCCGTCGCGTCGATCGCGTGTTCGGTCGGGAGCGGGCGCCGCCCGGCAGGTCGATCAGTCATCGGACTCTCCTTGCCGGGACACCCCGCCCGGGTTGAACAGGTCGTGACGATGGCAGGTCTCCTGACTTGCGGGTCGCTGCGCCCCCCGATCCTTCCCGGGCCTCGGGGCCCAGTGGCCATCTCGGAAGACGCTCGCCGCCTACAGTTGCGGGGGCAGTCGCGGATTTGCCGGGTTCCGGCGCACCGCGTTCCCTTTTCACCCGCGGACAGGGGACCGCAGGAACCATCGGAGTCTGGATAGCGTGCAAGCCGGGCCCCGGTCAACGCGCGTGACGCCGCCCGGGCTTGCCCGCCATCCGCGGC
>NZ_DSDD01000454.1:0-2254 GCF_011048875.1 Rhodovulum sp. | reverse complement strand
GCCGACCAGGGCGACGAGGTCCTGCGCGCTGGGCTGACAGAGGATTTCACGGTCCTGAGAAAGCCGGTGCAACTCTCGCGACTGCGGCCGCTGATCGACTGGAAGACCCGGGCGCCCGCGCCGCTGTCCGACGAAAGTATCGCGTGACACCGGCTGCGGGCGGGCTAGGCTCGGCAGAAGGGAGAGGACATATGCGAAAGACAATTGCGGGCCTTGCTGCGGCCGCCCTCGTGCCGGGCGGCGTGGCCTCGGCCGACACCGAGGGCACCGAGACCTATGACATGCTGTTTCGAAGCAGCACGCTGGACGACGTGCCACGCTCGGCAATGCTGATCTATGCGCGCGAGGTCGCCAATCGGACGAACCCCGAGGCCGCGGCCGCCGCGACCGGGGAGGTGGAGTTGCGCTTCGCCGCTGACGATCCGACGCTGGCCGCGCTGCGCTTCACCCATGGCGACAGCTTCAGCGCAATCGGATCCTTCCCCGCCGAGGTCGGCAATCCGGTCATCATGTATTTCATGGAGACGGTCGTGCGCGACATGGCCGAGACCGCGGGCGGCAGCCCTTTCTACATCCGCAACCGGATGAAGGAAGCATTGCTGCGTCCGGCCGGTGTCGAGGCGGTCGAGGTGGAGTTCGGCGCGGAGGAAGTGCAGGCGCAGGCCTTGACGCTGCACCCTTTCAAGGACGAGCCGAACCGTGCGCGGATGCAGGGATTTTCCGATCTGGAGGTCACGGTCACCGTGTCGGACGAGGTGCCGGGATCGTATCATGCGTTGAGCGCGCATGTGCCGGATCTGGAGGGCGGCGCGCCGATCTATGTTTCAACGCTGAAGCTGAAAGCGCCGGGCGGGGAGGTGGAACCATGAGGATGACAGCCCTTGCCATGGTGACAGCGTGCCTGGCCGTGCCGGCAGCAGGGCAGGATGTGGCGGCGCGGTGGAACGATTACCCCACTGCGGCCAGAGCCGATTACGTCTTTGCCTGCATGGCTACCGACGGGCAGGGGCGCGACGTTCTGGAGAAGTGCGCCTGCTCGATCGACGTGATCGCCTCTATCCTGTCCTACGAACGATATGTCGAGGCCGAGACGGTGCTGTCGCTGCGGCAGATACCAGGGGAACGCGCATCGGTCTTCCGCGCTTCGGCCATGGCGAACGAACTGGTTGCCGATCTACGGCGGGCCCAGGCGGAGGCGGAGATCGTCTGCTTCTGACGCATGGCCGGGGGCAAGGGCATTCTCCCGCCCCCGGCGCGGCGCGGGGCATGCGCCCCGCTTGTCCGGCGTTGGGCGTGGCCGCGCGCGTGCCGCGCGCGGCGCCTCCGGCGGGGATGTATGCGGCCAGAAGAAGGGCGCGGCGCCTGGGCCGTCAGGACTGGCCGACCTTGGGAAGATCGTGTTCGAAGACATTGCCTTCGGTATCGCGGGCGATCACCCGCAGGGATGGGGCGCCGTTATTGGTGTAGGAGAACCGGAAGACCGGGTTCTCGCTGATCGAGATGCCACCTTCCATGGTGAAAAGCATCTCGTCGCCCTGCCAGAGTTCGAGCCGGTCGATGAAATGCGCGAGGATGAAAAGCTGGGTGAGCTGGTCCCGCTGCAGGCCCGAATAATTGGGGTGGCGGATCATGATCTGTGCTTCGCGACGTGCGGTCGACATCGTGGGCACCTGGGAGAAATGCTTCAGACGCATCTCGCCCATCCCGGCCAGCGCTTCTTCGGGGTTGCGCGTGGCCGGGGCCGAGCAACCGCCCGAGGCCTTGACATAGCGGCCGGTCATCAGGTGGCCCTGATCGGTATCGGCGATCACGCGGATGTTGGAATACTGGTTCACGCGCACCCGGATCTCGAGATCGAGCGGCGCCATGGCGGGGCCGAAGGTGAAGCTGGCGGCCAGCGGTGCGGGATGTCGTCGATCACCACGGTCGCCCCGCGGATCGTCAGCCCCGGGTCGGTCTGGCGGATCGTGACCGGCACCGTAGCGGCATCGTTGGCCCGGTAGGGGGCCTGGACCTCGAAGCGGCCTGCGGCGTCGGCGATGTCGATCTTGCCCACGAGGTCGGTCCTGAGTTCGTTCCAGATGTGGCTTTCGGCCAGCGGGCTGGCACGGTTATCCTCGGCCAGAGCCGGGCCGAAGGCCAGCGCGGCGATGGCGATGAGGGGTTTCATGGGGCGCGTTCTCCCTGATGCGTGGTCCTGACGGGGGAGTATGCCACGGAAACGGGCTGCTCGGCAGCATCCATAGGTCGGTAT
>NZ_DSDD01000319.1:0-2261 GCF_011048875.1 Rhodovulum sp. | reverse complement strand
TCATATAGTTGAGTGATTCTGTCGGGATTGCTTTCATGACCGTTTGACTCGGAATTCCAGCCTTGAGCGCGGACGCCCCCACAAAGTCAAACCGTGACTGAATATTTTCGGGCGGTCGCTTGAGCCCGACCATGCCGGACGTATCGAAGCGGATCACCGCCTCGGCGGTTCCGTCGACGGGCCTGCTTGGGGACTTGTGCCTGACTGGATGAAAAGGCCCCCCGCGCCATCGACTCAGTCGTGTCAGGGAGTGATGAAATATTCTTGACAAAAACAGTCAACTGATCCAGTGGGAGGCTCGTTAACCTTTGGTTTGCCAGCTCCTCCGCCAGCGAAACGCACTCGAAACCTGGAGGAGTTGCCGACATGCCATCGTCTGCATGGCGCATTGCGCCTGTTCTGACCACCACCGCAATCCTGCTTGCATGTCCGACGACGGGGCGGTCGCAATCGGCCGCCAACGACGGCGGTGAAGCGTTCGAACTGCCGCCGATCACGCTTATGGGAGACCGGCAGGGCCGCGCGGTGAGCGACCTGCCCGCCTCGATCGCGGTGGTCGGGGGCGACGAGATCGAGGCCCGCGGCCTGAACGACATGCAGGAGATCACGCGCTACCTGCCGGGTATTACCGTGCCGCGCCAGACCAGCGGCACCGACCCGTTCAACACCTTTGGCGGCTTCAACATCCGCGGCGTCGGCGGCAACCGGGTGCAGATGCAGGTGGACGGCTCGCGCGTGGCAGAGCGGATCATGGACGGCACCCGCGACTACCTCGATTTCAACTTCACGAAGCAGGTGGATGTGGTCCGCGGCCCGGCATCCGTCCTGTGGGGGGCGGATGCGCTCGGCGGGGTCGTGGCGGTCGAGACGATCGACCCCGAGGACGTGCTGGACGGGCGCGCGCGGGGCGGCACCGCGCGGCTCTCGTTCGATGGTCTGAACGACGAGATCGTGGCCTCGGCCAGTTTCGCGCAACAGGTGGGGCCGACCCTGTCGCTGATGTTCGGCATCGCGCGCACCGAGGCGAAGGAGGCGGAATTTTCGAACGCGCGGGCGGATGGCGGCATCTACGGCTGTCCGCGCAACATCGCCTATGGCGCCACGCCCTGCAACAAGCTTGACCCCACCGAAATCTCGGCGACGCGCGTGCTGGCCAAGGCGGTCTGGACGCCGTCTGCCGCGCACCGCCTGGAATTCTCGGTCGACCGGCTCGACCGGGAAACGGACGTGCAATACGACAACGTCCTGGGGCCGGTCTTCAGCATGATGACCGGGCTTCCGACCGGCGAGGTCATCAACAATTACGACCGGACGCTTGACATCGAACGCACCCGCATCGCGGTTGAACATACCTGGCAGGCAGGGCTCGGCTGGGTGGACGAGGTCAAGACCACGCTCGCCTTCGTCCCGCACGGCTATGACCGCAAGGGCGTCAAAAGCTCCATCTCGGCAGCGGGCGACGACGTGATCACCGAGGATTACCTGTCCTTCTCCGAGGATTTCGTGGAACTCGATATCCAGGCCACCTCGCGCTTCACGGTCGGCGGGGCCGACCACGAACTGACCTGGGGGTTCGACGGTGACCACACCGAGACCGATTACAGCCGCCGCGATGTGGTGCGGAACATCACCCAGGGCACCGTGACGGAGAAGCGGGCAGGCGGATTCAACTTCGCCAATGCCGACACGCGGCGCGCCGACATCTACGTCCAGGACAGGATCACACTGATGGACGGCGCGCTGGAACTGAGCCCGGGCCTGCGGTTCGCCACCTACAAAATCGACCCGCGCCCCGATAACGATTACCAGGTCGTGCCCGGCAGCGAACCGCGCTCCCGCAAGGACGAGGCCCTGCTTGCGAGCCTGGGCGCACTCTACCGTTTCGGCGACGGCTGGCAGCTCTGGGGCCATTACGGCGAGGGGTTCAAGATGCCGACCGCCCAGCAGCTCTACACCTCGCTGCCCGGCACCTTCTTCGACCTGATCCCGGCGCCCGATTTGAAGCCGGAAGAGGTCGAGAGCATCGAGATCGGGCTGCGGCGCGAGATGGCGGAGGGCGCCTTCGGCGTCACGCTGTTCAACGCCGACTACACGAACTTCATCGAGAGCTTTTTCGAGATCACGCCCAATACCTACACCTATCGCAACCTCTCGGAGGTGCGGGTCTGGGGGGTGGAGATCGAGGGCGAGTGGGACATCCGTCCCGACCTGCGCCTGAGCGGCGCGGCAAGCTGGCAGAAGGGCAATCAGCGCGCCAGCGC
>NZ_DSDD01000287.1:0-2266 GCF_011048875.1 Rhodovulum sp. | reverse complement strand
CTGGGCCAGAACCTCGTCACTGGCCTCGAAATTGGTGGTCACGCGCTGCACATCGTCATCATCCTCCAGCGCATCCACCAGCTTCATCAGCTTCTGCATGCCCTCGAGGTCAAGCTCGATCGTGGTGCCGGGCTGCCAGATCAGCCGGGTCGATTCGCTTTCGCCAAGCCGCGCCTCGAGCGCGGCGGCCACCTCGCCCAGATCGGTATCGGCGCACAGGATCACATGGTCGTCCTCGCTGCTTTCGGCATCCTCGGCGCCGGCCTCGATCGCGGCCATCATCACGGAATCGGCGTCACCCACGGCGGCGGGATAGCGGATCTCGCCCTTGCGCTCGAACATGAAGGCGACCGAGCCGGTCTCGCCAAGATTGCCGCCATGCTTGGTGAACAGCGACCGCACGTTCGACGCGGTGCGGTTGCGGTTGTCGGTCATCGCCTCGACAATCACCGCCACGCCACCGGGCCCATAGCCTTCGTAGCGGATTTCCTCGTAATTGTCGCCCTCGCCACCCTGCGCCTTCCTGATCGCGCGCTCGATATTGTCCTTGGGCATCGAGTTGGCCTTGGCCTCCTTGACGGCAAGGCGCAGGCGGGGGTTCTTGTCGGGATCGGAATCGCCCATCTTGGCCGCGACGGTGATCTCCTTGGACAGCTTGGAGAACAGCCTGGCCCGCACCGAGTCCTGCCGGTTCTTGCGGTGCTGGATGTTCGCCCATTTCGAATGGCCTGCCATGGAACCCTCTTCGACGGCTGTTTTCGACGCCCCGCTCTATAGGCCAGCGCGCCGGTGCGCCGCAAGAGCGCGCGGGGACGCTCGGGCCGGGGCGGCATTCGCTTGTCAGGCAGGCCCATTCGGGCTATCCCCCCACCGCGTGCCGCAGGGCGCCGGGGAAACGATGTTCGACCAGATCAAGACCCGCCTCGATGCCTTCGATCGCCGGATGCGGGATGCCTTCGACGGCGACATCTCGACGCCTGCGGGACGGCGCGCGGCGTTCTGGCATTTCCAGATCATCGACCATGCCTTCCTGCGCATCTTCTGGACCAACCTGCACCAGTTCGCGCCTGGGGCGTGGCGGTCGAACCAACCGGATGCGCGGCGGCTGCGGCGCTATCGCGACATGGGCATCCGCACCGTGCTGTCGCTGCGCCGGGACGGATCTGCAAGCCATCAGCTGTTCGAGGCGGAGGCCTGCCGCGCGCTGGGGCTGACTCTGGTCAACCACCGCATGCATGCCCGCCAGATGGCACGGCGCGCCGATCTGCTGGCGCTGCTCGACCTGTTCGAGACCATCGAGAAGCCCTTCGTGATGCACTGCAAGTCGGGGGCGGACCGGTCCGGGATCGCCGCGGCGCTTTATCTTCTGCATGTCGAGGGTGCGACGCTTGCCGAGGCAAGGCGCATGCTGCACTGGCGTTTCATCCATTTCCGCAACTCCGACAGCGGCGTTCTGGACCAGATGCTCGACGCCTGCGAGACCGACATGATGATCGACCCGATGCCGATCCGCGACTGGATCGCGACGCGCTACGACCCGGACGCGATCGAGGCGACGTTCCGCGCGCATCGCCACCGGGGCCGCTGAACGATGGACGCGCCGCATGACAGCCGACCCATCATCCGCTGGCTCTGGCGCGGCTATCTGCGCCGCCATATCGGGATGATCGGCGCCGCGATGGCGCTGATGACCATCGAGGGCGGCACGCTGGGCGCGCTCAGCTACCTGTTCAAGCCGATGTTCGACACCATCTTCATCGCCGGAAACCGCGGCGCTATCCCGCTGGTGGCTGCGGCGGTGATCGTCCTGTTCCTGGCCCGCGCGATCGCGGGTTTCGGGCAGCGGCTGCTGATGGCGCGGGTGGGCCTTTCGGTTTCGGCGGCTCTGCAGCGTGACCTTGTCGGGCACATGCTGACGCTGGACAGCGTCTGGTTCCAGAAGACGCCGCCCGGCAACCTGATCGAACGGGTGCGCGGCGACACCATGGCCGCAGCGAATATCTGGAACACGGTCTTCACCGCGGCAGGGCGGGACGCGGTGGCGCTGATCTCGCTGTTCGCGGTTGCGGTCTCGATCGACTGGCTCTGGACGCTGATCGCGCTGGCGGGCGTGCCGCTTCTGTTCGGCCCGATCGCCATCCTGCAACGCTGGGTGCGGCGCACCACGCGGGCCGCACGCGAGGCCGCCGCCTCGATCTCGAACCGGCTGGACGAGACGTTTCACGGGGTCACAACGATCAAGCTGAACCGGCTGGAATCGCGCGAG
>NZ_DSDD01000074.1:0-2268 GCF_011048875.1 Rhodovulum sp. | reverse complement strand
GTTCAGGAAATAGCGGTCAAGAAGCCGACTGTCCTTGCTGCCCAACATCGACAAAACGCCGCCCTCAAGCTCGGCCCGCAGCGTGATTTCCTCGTTCCAGACCATGGTCTGCGCCCCGACCAGTGCGGTGGTCTCGATATATTCCAGATCACCGCCAAGGCCGGCATAATCCTGGCTGAATTCGAGCCGGATGGCGAAATTCGGGTCGAGCCCGGTCCGGCGAGAATCGTAGCTGTAGGTATAGCCGATCTTGGAATAGGTCAGCGCACCGCGATCCGCATCGGCCTGGATGATCCCCGGACCGCCCGTATAGTTGCGGATATTCCCTTCACCCGCGGTGTAGCGCACCTGCAGCCGGCTGCTTTCCGAGAGCGGGAATTGCAGCGACGGCGAAATCTCGATCAGCCTCGTGTCGTATTTGGCGTCGTAGCGACCGTCGGTCTCGGCATAGACCGCCGAGAAGCCGAAGCGTACATCCCGACCGAGAAAGGCGGGTTCGGCGAAGACGAAGCGCGAGGTGGAATTGTCGGTTCCGGTGTCGATGCGGAAGCTGAGTAGCTGCCCGCGGCCAAGGAAATTCGATTCGGTGAACGAGATCGCGGCGCCCGCTCCGTTGACTTCGGAATAGCTGAGCCCGAATGCGAGCGAGCCCGTGGGCTGTTCCTCGACATCGACATTCACCACCATCTGATCGGGTGCACTGCCCTCGCGCGCGGTGACATCGCTGCGCGAGAAGAAGCCCAGTGCGCGGATTCGGTCGGCAGCCTCGCGGATTTCACGCGGATTGAACGGATCGCCCTCGACGGTGCGGAACTGGTGGCGCACCACCCGGTCGAGCGTGGTGGCGTTGCCCTCGATGTCGATGCGTTCGACGAACATCCGCGGTCCGCGCGTGACGGCAAACTCGATGTCCAGGGTCAGATCGCGATCATTGCGCATGACGCGAGGTTCGACCCGGATGAAATTCAGCCCCTTGCGGGTCGCCAGACGTTCCATCCTCGCGATCGTATTCTCGACGGCAAGCGGGCTGTAGACCTGTCCCGGCTTGATGTTTGCCGCGCGCTGGAACTCGTCCGCATCGACCTCGGCAAGATCGGAAACCGTCGTCACCCGGCCGAAGCGGAACTGCTGGCCCTCGCGGATGGTGAAGGTCAGAAGATAGCCGTCGCGATTGCGCGTCAGTTCCGGCGCAACCGACAGAACCTGGAAATCGACGAAACCGCGCGAGGTGTAGAAGTCGCTCAGCACCTGCTTGTCGAACTCGATCCGGTCGGCGATGAAAGTGTCTGACCGAATGATGCGGCGCAGGATGCCTGCCTGCTTGGTCCCCAGTGCCCGCCGGAGGCGGCTTTCCGAATATGCCCGGTTGCCGACGAACGAGATGCGTTCGATCTCGACCACGGCGCCCTCGACGATCTCGAAGACGAGGTCGACGCGATTCTCGGACCGGCGGATGATCTTGGGCGTGACGCTGGCGGCCAGTCGGCCCTGTTGTTCATAGGCCGTTACGATGGCGGCGGCATCGGTCTCGGCCATTCTGGGCGAGTAGACCCGGCGCGGCTGCGAACGGATGATCGAGGCGAGGTCATCATCCTTGATCCGGGCGTTGCCCTCGAACGCGATGCGGTTGATCGTGGGATATTCGGTGACGTTGATCACCAGCGTGTTGCCGCGGGGCGAAAGCTCGACCGTCTCGAACAGTCCGCTGCCCGAAATCGCCTGATAGGCATCGTTCAGCCGCGCCGCCGACACCGCTTCGCCCCGGGCGATCCCGGCATAGGACAGGATCGTCGCGGCATCGATGCGCTGGTTGCCGTTCACCTCGACCGACGAGAAGCGGTAGGTCTGCGCCTGCACCGCCTGCGGCACAAGCGCGACGGTCGCCGCGCTGCCCAGCAGCACCGTCGCCGCCAGTAGATGAGCCCGACCGCGCCGGCCGAGGTTCCCGCGTGCAGAAATTGACATGTCGCCGTCCCGCCCTGACGTGTTTTTTTCTGTGACTTTAGCTACCGGGAACGCCGGAGGATGTCAAAAGGTCAGGACCGGGAAAACGGCGCGCGTTGCCCTCGTCCCTCAGCCGGGCAACGGCCGATGAAAGGATCTCGGAACGCCCCTGCCGCGCAGCGTTCAGAGCCCCGTGAGCCAGCCGCCCAGCATGAGCGCAAGTGCTATTGCAAACGGAAAGAGCAGCCTGTCCCCGTTCAACTGCATCAACAGCGACAGCCCGCGCAAGCCGTCGCGAAGGGTTTCGATGGCCTGGCCCATGCC
>NZ_DSDD01000122.1:0-2276 GCF_011048875.1 Rhodovulum sp. | reverse complement strand
CCTTGCGCGCTCTCAGCACGGGCAGAGGGCAACGCAACCCCAGCGCGTCTATTTCGAGTGCCACCACCATCTTCGCGTGCGTAAGGCGCTTGCGGCGTCCTGTCCACGGCTTTGTGAGGCCGGGTGACGTGACGAATTGCGCGGCTTGGGGTAAGTCCGAACCGAACAAGGAGGCGGAATGTTCGGAATCGAGGTTGTCGACGCTGGGCTTCTTCCCGCGATGCTGGTGGCGCTGGCTGCAGGGCTGCTGAGTTTCGTCAGCCCCTGTGTGCTGCCCATCGTGCCGCCCTATCTGGCCTATATGGGCGGGATCAGCATGGGCGAGCTGACTGGCCGGACCGGGACGCGGCGCAGTGCGCTGGCGCCCGCGCTGTTCTTCGTGATGGGATTGTCCACGGTCTTTCTGCTGCTGGGTTTCACCGCCTCGGCCTTCGGCGCGTTCTTCTTGCAGAACCAGGAATGGTTTGCGCGTGCCGCAGGCGTGATGGTCATTCTGTTCGGGCTTCATTTCCTTGGCGTGTTCCGCATTCCGATCCTCGAGCGCGAGGCGCGGCTGGATGTGGGCGACCGGGGCGGTTCGGCCCTGGGGGCCTATCTTCTGGGGCTGGCCTTCGCCTTTGGCTGGACGCCCTGCATCGGCCCGCAACTGGGCGCGATCCTGTCGCTTGCCGCCTCCGAGGCGGATGTGGCCCGCGGCACGCTTCTGCTGGGGGTCTATGCGGCGGGGCTGGGCGTGCCCTTCATTCTGGCTGCGCTGTTCATCGAGCGCTCCATGGGCCTGATGAACCGGCTCAAGCGCCACATGAAGCTGATCGAAAGGTCGATGGGCGCGCTGCTTCTGGTGGTCGGTCTTGCTTTGGTGACAGGTGCCTTCAGCGCGTTCAGCTACTGGCTGCTCGAAACCTTCCCGGGGCTGGCAACTCTCGGTTGAACGGTCTCGTCTTGCGCCGCGGCGGCGACGAGTGGCCGGGGCGGGATGACGGGCAGCGGGGGGCAGGTCGGGCGGCGACGGGTGTTTTACATCCCCGGCTTTGACCCGTTTCCGCCGCGCCGCTACCGTGAGCTTTTCCGTCGCGAGGCCGCAGAACAGGCGCGCATCTCGGGGTTCGAGATTGACATTCCCCCCGGCGGTTTGCCCGGGGGGTGGACGGTGAGGGCCAATCTCGGCTCGGGGCGCTCTGGCGGCTTGCGCGGCTGAGGAAAGGGCCGACCGTTGCGGCACTCTACCCGATCGCGGTGCTGCCGGGGCAACTGGCCGTCACGCTGATGCTCGCGCGGGGTCTTGGCGGGCTGCTCGCTCTGACCGGGCTGCCCCTTGCGGGCTGGCTGGGGCTGGTCGTGGTCTGGCCGGTGCTGGCGTGGTTTCGGGCGCAGGATGGCCGCGTCTTCGGCTGGTATCTGAGCATGACTTTGCGCACGCCGCCAGCCGGGGGCGGCGCCTATCCGCCCGATCTGGAGGCGCGGCTGGCCGTCTTTGCCGACCGCATCGCCGCCGCGCTGACCGACGAGGTGGACGAGGTGCTGGTCGTCGGTCATTCCTCGGGCGCGCATCTGGCGGTGTCGGTTCTGGCCGACCTTCTGCGCAGCGACCGCGTGCCTGCGAACGCCCCGGCGCTGTCGCTGCTGACGCTGGGGCAGGTCGCGCCGATGGTCGCTTTCCTGCCCCGGGTCCGGCGGTTGCGGGCCGAGATGGCGCTGATGGCCGGGCAGGGGCGCATTCCATGGGTCGATGTGACCGCACCGGGCGATGGCTGTGCCTTTGCGCTGTGCGACCCGGTGGCGGTGACGGGCGTGGCGCCGGTGCCGCAACGCTGGCCGCTGGTGCTGTCGGCGGCTTTCTCGCAGACGCTGTCGCCGGCGCGCTGGCGGGCGTTGCGCTGGCGGTTCTTCCGGCTGCATTTCCAGTATCTCTGCGCCTTCGACCGGCCCGGCGCCTATGACTATTTCCGCGTCACCGCCGGGCCGCTGAGCCTTGGCGCGCGCTTTGCCGACCAGCCCCCGTCGCCCAGCCGCATCGCGACGCCCCGCAACCCCTTCACCTCGACCAGGCCATGACCCTGCCGCCCAAACCCGTTCCCCGCCCGGACAAGGTCTCGCTCATCGGTTACATGCGCCGGTTCCGCAGCGATATCCTCTCGGCCCAGCCCGCGCGGCTTTACCGCGCGAAGATGGCCGAGTTCCGCACGCCGTTCTTCCACTCCTTCCTCGTGAACGAGTCCGATCTGGTGCGGTTGGTGCTGCAGGATCGGCCGCGCGACTTTCCGAAATCCGACCGG
>NZ_DSDD01000155.1:0-2281 GCF_011048875.1 Rhodovulum sp. | reverse complement strand
GCGCGCGCCCCCGAAGCTGAGCGGGTTGGGCGCAGCCGTGCCAAAGGCGATCAGCAGGCAGACCGCCGGCATCGCAAGGTTCGGCACCCAGGCCTGCCACGCCGCCCAGGGCAGCACCGGCACATGCGGCGCGCGGCCGGCGGCGACGATCAGCCAGGCCAGGACGGCGACCGACAACGCGCCATAGGCCACCAGATAGCCGCCCGGCCCCAGCGCCGCGATCAGTCGCCGCTTGACGGGGGGCTGCACCGGAACGCCGTGCGAGGCCAGGAAAACGCCGAAGGCAAGCGCCAGTTCACCCCAGCCGCCTATCATTCCGACCTCGGCGCCCAGGTGCAATCGGCCAGCGTCGTGCGGTCAAGCTCGGACAGAAAGGCGGTCTCGGCCCGGGCCAGCCGTGCCTTCAGGCGGCAATCGGGCATCAGCGTGCAGGCCCCGCCATCGGCGGCGAAACACTCGACCAGCGCCTGATCGGCCTCCAGCAGGCGCACGACCTCGCCCAGCCGGATCTCGGCGGCGGGGCGCGCAAGGCGCAGCCCGCCGCCCCCGCCGCGGCGGGCGTGCACCAGCCCGGCAGAGGCCAGCCGGGCGACGACCTTGGCCAGATGGTGACGCGAGACGCCGAACTCGTCCGCCAGTTCGGCGGTGGCAAAGGCACGCTCGGGTCGGCCAGCCAGCCGCATCAGCGCGCGCAATCCGAAATCTGTGAACCGGGTCAGGCGCATGGCGTCCCACGAATTGGAGTTTCAAATATGTATTACATCAGCTAATCGGTATTTGAAATACCAAAAGCGAGTCGTCCCATGGCCACCACGTCCCAGCTTCGCCGCGCCTTTTCCGGTCCCGCCCTTCTGGCGCAGGGCCACCGCCCGTTCTTCCTGTTCGGCAGTCTCTGGGCGGCCGCGGCGATGACCCTGTGGATCGCGATGCTGGGCGGCGCCGTCGCGCTGCCCACGGTGTTCGATCCGGTCAGCTGGCACGCCCATGCCTTCCTGTTCGGCTATCTCGGTGCCGTCACCGCAGGGTTCCTGCTGACGGCGGTGCCGAACTGGACCGGGCGGCTGCCGCTGATGGGCTGGCCGCTTCTGGCGCTGGTGCTGGTCTGGGCGGCAGGGCGGGTCGCGGTGTCGGTCTCGGCGCTTCTGCCCTTCGGGTTGGCGGCAGCGGTCGATCTGGCCTTTCCGCTGGCGCTGGCCGGGGTGACGCTGCGCGAGATCGTGGCGGGCCGGAACTGGCGCAACCTGTCGGTCTGGGCGCTGCTTGTGATGATGACGCTGGGGCAGGGGCTGTTCCACCTCGATGCCCTGCGCGGCGATTACGCGGCGGGCGGGCTGGGGCTGCGGGTGGCCCTGGCGGCTGCGATCGGGATGATCCTGCTGATCGGCGGCCGCGTCGTGCCGAGCTTTACCCGCAACTGGCTGGCGCAGCGGCGCGAGACGCGGCTGCCTGCCCCCCTCGGCCGGTTCGACGGGATCGCGCTGGCAACCGCCGGGCTGGCGCTGATGGTCTGGACCGTGGCGCCCGCGCATTGGCTTGCCGCGCTGCTCTGCCTGCTTGCGGGGGTCTTGCACCTGAT
This sequence comes from Rhodovulum sp., assembly GCF_011048875.1. Classification (NCBI taxonomy): domain Bacteria; kingdom Pseudomonadati; phylum Pseudomonadota; class Alphaproteobacteria; order Rhodobacterales; family Paracoccaceae; genus Rhodovulum; species Rhodovulum sp. The sequence goes on along the minus strand of NZ_DSDD01000155.1, from coordinate 705 downwards.
CCGACTTGGCCGCTGGGTCGGGCATCGCACGCTGGCCGAGCCGCTGGTCTGGGTGCTGCACCTGTCCTATGCGCTGGTGCCGGTCGGGTTCCTGGCGGTGGGGCTTGCGTCGGTGCTGCCGGGGCTGGGCGCTGTCACGGCGGCGCAGCATGTCTGGATGGCCGGCGCGGTCGGCATGATGACGCTGGCGATAATGACCCGCGCGAGCCTTGGCCATTCGGGCCGCCCGCTGACCGCAAGCCCGGCCGTCGCCGCGCTTTATCTTGTCCTGCTGGTCGCGGTCATGGCGCGGTTTGCCGAAGGGCTTGGGGCCCCGGGCTGGCTGCTGCATCTGGCCGGGGCTGGCTGGATCGCGGCGTTCCTGGGCTTTGCGCTGCTCTACTGGCCAATCCTGACGCGCCCGCGCGCGATGGCTCCGGCCTGAGCCAGGAACGGGCAAAAGGGGGCTTTCCTTTCCGCTCGGGACGTGGTTCCCTGCACTCCGTGACAGGGGCGTCCGGGGTCAACCTGGGCTGAGAAGTACCCTTTGAACCTGAACCAGATCATGCTGGCGGAGGAAGTCGCAGCCGGAGCGCCCAAGGGGCTTTAGCGTTCGTTTCCTCCCCGGCCTTGGAGTAAACGATGCCTGATTGGGGAGCCCATCTTCGCACCATGCGCGCCGAGGTGCCCTTGGTGCTGAACATCACCAATTTCGTGGCGATGAAT
>NZ_DSDD01000254.1:0-2294 GCF_011048875.1 Rhodovulum sp. | reverse complement strand
GGGCGCGCGGCGTTCTGCGCGGAGAGCCAGTCCGTCGATGCCTGAAGGTCGATCCGGTGGGCCAGATAGTAATGCGGGATCTCGCGTTTCGACTTTGCCATGGCCGACGCAATCGCCTTGCGCATCCCGGCGCGCGGGTCGGGGGCTTCTTGCGCGACCGCCTGCGCCCGCTCGACATCGGCCAGCAGGATCGCCCCGCCGGGCCCCGTGCCCGTGCCCGTCACCGTCGCCAGCGCGATCCCGCGTTCTGCCGCCAGCACCCGCGCTGCAGGCGACGCGGCAAAGCCCCGGGCAGCCGGACGTTGCGGCTGCGGCTCAGGCGTTTCGGGCGCAGCCGCTTCCGGCGCGACGACCTCAGTTCCCGGCGCCGCCCCCGGTTCGCCCCCTTCCCCGGCCCCCGGATCCGCGCCAGCGGCGCGCCGACGGGCAGCGTCTGGCCGATCTCCGCCTCCAGCCGTTCGACAGTGCCCTCTTCGAGGATCTCGATCTCGATCGCCCCCTTCCGGGTCTCGACCACCGCCACGATATCGCCTCGCCGCACCCTGTCACCGGGGCCGACCCGCCATTCGGTCAGGGTGCCCGCCTCCATGTCGGCACCAAGGGACGGCATGGTGAACAGCCCCATCGCTATCTCCCCATCACGCCCCGAACCGCGGCGACAATGTCCGACACCTGCGGGATCGCGGCCTCTTCCAGGTGTTCGGGATAGGGGATCGGCACTTCCTCGGCACAGATCCGGGCCGGTGGTGCATCCAGCGACCGGAAACATCGCTCGGCGATACGGGCCATGATCTCGGCGGCCAGCGATCCGCTGCGCCAGCCCTCATCCACAACCACCGCGCGGCGGGTGCGTCCGACGCTTTCCGCGATCGTCGCCTCGTCCAGCGGGCGCAAGGACCGCAGGTCGATCACGTCGGCCTCGATGCCCTCGCCCGCCAGCGCCTCGGCGGCTTCCAGCACCTTCCAGAGCGAGCCACCATAGGTGATCAGGCTCACATCCCGCCCTGCCCGCCGGATCGCCGCGCGGTCGATGTCCAGCGGCCCGGCGGCCTCGTCGATCTGACCCTCACGGTTGTACAGCATGACATTCTCGAAGATCAGCACCGGGTCCGGGTCTTCCAGCGCCATCCACAGCATCCCCCGCGCATCCTCCAGCGTGGCAGGCGCCAGCACGCGCAAACCGGGGATATGGGCGAACCAGCCCTCGAGGCTGTGGGAATGCTGGGCAGCCAGTTGCCGGCCCGCGCCAGTTGCCATGCGAATCACGACGGGGCAGCCGAACTGCCCGCCCGACATGTGGCGCAGCGTGGCCGCCCTGTTCAGGATCTGGTCGAGCGCGAGCAGCGAGAAGTTCACCGTCATCACCTCGACAATCGGGCGCATCCCCGCCACCGCCGCCCCGATCCCCGCCCCGGTGAAGCCCGACCCGGACAAGGGCGTGTCGCGGATGCGGTCCTCGTCGAATTCGGCCATCAGTTCCTTGGAAACGGCATAGCAGCCGCCATAGGCGCCCACGTCCTCGCCCATCAGGAACGCCCTGTCGTCGCGGATCAGCGCGTTCCGGATCGCCTGTTTCACCGCCTCGCGGCAGGTCATCGTCACGGTCCGGCCCGAGGGTCGGGCGGCGGGTGGGGCGGCAGGCGGTGCCCGGCCGTCACGTGGCGGGTCAGGCTTTCGACCGGCTCCCACTCCGCCGCCTCGGCAAAGGTCACGGCAGCGTCGATCTCGGCGGCGACCTCGGCCTCGATCCGGGCAACGTCCTCCTCGTGGGCGAGGTCTGTTTCCAGCAGCCAGCCCTGGAATCGCACGATCGCGCCCTTCTGCCGCCGGTCCTCGACCTCGGCCTTGTCGCGGTAAAGCTGGGCGTCGAACATCGAATGGGCCCGGGAGCGGTAGGTCCGGGCCTCGATGAACAGGGGCCTGCCGGTCTCGCGGAGGCGGGCGAGCGCGCGACGGGTCGCGGCCTCGATCGCGACCACGTCCATGCCATCGACCTGGTGGGCCTCCATCCCGTAGCTTTCGGCCTTGGCGGTCAACTGCATCTGCGTCTCGGTGCGCGCCAGCGCCGAGCCTATCGCGTAGCCGTTGTTCTCACAGACAAAAAGGACGCGCAGGCCCCAGAGCGCCGCGAGGTTCATCGATTCGTGGAACTCTCCCTCGGCCACCGCGCCCTCACCGAGGAAACACGCCGTGACATGGGGCGCGCCCCTCATCCGGTCGGCCAGCGCCAGCCCCACCGCCAGCGGCAGCCCGCCGCCGACAATCGCGTTGCCGCCGTGGAAATTGCGCGCGGC
>NZ_DSDD01000408.1:0-2300 GCF_011048875.1 Rhodovulum sp. | reverse complement strand
GTCCAACAGCGCTGCCCCCGAGCCCGGCCTTGGCGGCGCGTCCAGTGACGCCCCTGCCGGTGGCTCCGCAGGCGGCCCCGCCTCCTCCGATCCGCTGGAACCCCGCGCGGTCTGGAGTCGCGGCGCCTGGATGCTGGTGCTTCTGGTGCTGTTCTCTATCGCCCAGACCCTGCTGGTGGCCACCACGGTGCTGCAATTCGGCTGGATGCTCTTCACCAAGCGGAAGAACCCCCAGATCACCGATTTTGGCGTGAAGCTTGGCAACTGGATGGCGATCACCGCGCGCTATCTCGCCGTGGCGAGCGAGGAGAAACCGTTCCCCTGGACGGCCTGGAAATAACGTCTTCCCGCTTCTTCTGGCCGGAAATATCCCCGCCGGAGGCTGCCGGGCGCCCGCCCTCGATGGGCGGGCGCCCGGCAAACGCCTTCAGGCTTCCATCACTTCCAGCTCGTCGATCATTCCCTCGATCATCGCGAGCCCCTTGTCCCAGAAGGCCGGATCCGCTGCATCCAGCCCGAAGGGCGCCAGCAGCGCCTTGTGGTGCTTCGAGCCGCCCGCCTTCAGCATGTCGAAATACCTGTCCTGGAAACCCGCGCCGCTTTCCTCGTAGACCGCGTAAAGCGCGTTCACCAACCCGTCGCCAAAGGCATAGGCATAGACGTAGAAGGGCGAGTGGACGAAATGCGGGATATAGGCCCAGAAGGTCTCGTAGCCCGGCATGAACTCGAAGACCGGGCCGAGGCTTTCGCCCTGCACGCTCATCCAGAGCGCGTTGATGTCCTCGGGCGTCAACTCGCCCTGGCGGCGGGCATCATGCAGCTTGCACTCGAAATCGTAGAAGGAGATCTGGCGCACGACCGTGTTGATCATGTCCTCGACCTTGCCCGCCAGCAGCGTCTTGCGCTGCGCGGGTGTCTCGGCGGCGGCCAGCAGCTTGCGGAAGGTCAGCATCTCGCCGAATACGCTGGCCGTCTCGGCCAGGGTGAGCGGCGTCGAGGACAGCAATTCGCCCTGTTCCGCGGCCAGCACCTGATGCACGCCATGGCCCAGTTCATGGGCCAGCGTCATCACGTCCCGCGGCTTGCCCAGGTAGTTCAGCATCACATAGGGGTGGACATCCGTCACCGTCGGATGCGCGAAGGCGCCGGGTGCCTTGCCGGGTTTCACGCCCGCATCGATCCAGCCCTTGTCGAAGAAGGGCGCGGCAAGTTCGGCCATCCTGGGCGAGAAATCGGCATAGGCGTCCATCACGGTCGCCTTGGCGGTTTCCCAATCCACCGTTTTTGGCTCCTCGATCGGCAGGGGCGCGTTGCGGTCCCAGACTTGCAGCTTGTCCAGCCCCAGCCATTTCGCCTTCAGCGCGTAATAGCGATGCGACAGCCGCGGATAGGCCGCGACCACGGCATTGCGCAGCGCCTCGACCACTTCGGGTTCCACGTCGTTCGACAGATGCCGCCCGGTCTGCGGCGTCGGCATCTTGCGCCAGCGATCCTCGACCTCCTTTTCCTTGGCCAGCGTGTTGTGGACGCGGGCAAAGAGCTTGACGTTCTGCTCGAACACCTCGGCCAGCGCATGCGCCGCCGCCTCGCGTTTCGCGCGGTCGGGATCGGTCATGAAGTTCAGCGTGCCCTCGATCCCGAAGGTCTCGCCGTCCACCTCGAATTCCAGGGCGGCGATGGTTTCGTCGAACAGCTTGTTCCAGGCCGAGGCGCCGACCACCGACTGGTCATGCAGGAAGCGTTCCAGCTCGTCGGACAATTGATGGGGCCGCATCGCCCGCAGCCGGTCGAAGACGGCCTTGTAGCGGGCGAACCCGGCATCTGCCGCGAACAGCGCCTCGAGCACGCCGTCCTCGATGCGGTTGATCTCCAGCGAGAAGAAGACCAGCGGCGTGGTGTAGCCGGTGATCCTGTCCTGGCAATCCGACAGGAATTTGGCGCGCGCCGCATCCACCGTGTTCTGGTAATAGCGCAGCCCGGCATAGGACATGATCCGCCCCGAGACGCGGTTGATCGCCTCGTAGCGCGCGATGCAGTCCAGCCAGCCGCCCGCATCCAGCCCCGCCAGCCTGCCCTCGTAATCGGCGGCGAAGCGGGCGCATTCGCCATCCAGCCAGTCCATGTCGCGGGCGATCTCGGGCGCGTCGGGGGAGGCGTAAAGATCGGCCAGATCCCATTCGGGCAGCGCGCCAAGCCCCCCCGGACCCGTGGCATTGGCGTCGAAGACGGGGGCGGGCGGGATCATGCGCATCTGGGAACCTCTTTCATGTCGCGTTGACCCCAGACATAGGGCGCGGGGG